>DATJOQ010000001.1:0-10044 GCA_035506935.1 Binataceae bacterium (SeqCode)
CGGTCCGAAATTGGTGGTCCAATTTTCCGAGTTATCCCAGAACAACGCACTGTTGGGTACGTACTGGATTTTGGGCAGCGCCCCAGTCTGCGCCAGGGCCTTGCCCGCTGTTAGGCTCACAAGAGCCACTAAGAGCATCACTATACGAACTCGATTAGCTTTGGGCACGTGCGTTCCTCCTTGATGCGCAACAAAAAGCATTAACCGCCAATACTCTCTTCTGATGCACCACGCCGTCCAAAACTATACTTTATGGAGGATTAGCTGCCAAACCCGCCGAAGATTGTGTCCGAAGAACGACGCCATCTCGCTGGCATCGCTGCGTGTGCAAGAGATAGGGGCTAATCAGGTGGCGTCGGTGGATGGAATGCGACGCTATGACGTTCATGGCCGAGCGCGATCACGATCGCGGCGCCACCGAACGCTAACGCCGCGAATACCGCTAGCGCGTTGCCATAGCCCATCTGCTTGCCCAATACCGCTTCCAGGTAAGGTACGACGGACGAGAGCAGCACGCCCATATGGTACGCCAACCCCGGAAACAGGCCCCGGGCCTCGTTGGGCGACAACTCCGTCAGATGCACTGGGATTACACCAAAAGCGCCCTGCACCATGAATTGCATGATGAAGGCGCCGGCCACCAGAATCACGGTCCAACTCGCGTACACCCACATCGGGATTGCCAGCAGGCCGAGCAAGAGCGCGGCGACCATCGTGCGCCGCCGACCCAGTTTGTCCGAGAGCAATCCAAAGCAGAGCCCACCGCCGAGCGCGCCGATATTGTAGATTATCGCGATAGTCGCGACCTCGCGCACGCCGAAGCCGCGATCGCGCTCAAGAAACGTTGGATAAATGTCCTGCGTGCCGTGGGACACGGTGCTCATCAGGGTCATCAGCAGGATTAGGTAGAGCAGGCTCCCGAAATTATTTTTAATCGCGCTCAGGATTTGCCGTGGATTCGGCTTCACGTGCTGCCAGGCTTTCGACTCCGGCACGTGGCTGCGGATATAGAGCGCAAGCAGCGCGGGCGCTCCGCCCAGGACAAACAGTGGTCTCCATCCGAAGTGCGGAAAAACAAAAAAATAGGCAGCCGCGGCGAGCAGGTAACCGGTCGAGTAGCCTTCCTGGAGCAGGCCCGAGAGCATGCCGCGCCGATGCGCCGGAACAGCTTCCATTACCAGCGACGCGCCCACCCCCCATTCGCCGCCCATCCCGATTCCATAGAGCGCGCGCAAGAGCAGGAAGCTGTGATAGCCCGGCGCAAGCCCGCTCATCACCTCGACCGCCGAGTAGAAGACCACGTCGATCATCAGCGGAATGCGCCGTCCATAACGATCCGCCGCCCATCCGAAGATTAAGGCGCCCAGCGGGCGCATCGCGAGCGTCAGCGTTATCGTGTAAGCGATATCGGCAATCGAGCGATGGAACTCGTGGGCGATAGCGGGCAGAACAAAGACCAGGACAAAGAAGTCGAACGCATCCAGCGTCCATCCGAGAAACCCGGCCAGAAAGGCGTGAACGGCCTTGCTGTCGCCGTTGGCTGCGCGCTGCTGGTGGGCCGGATCGGCGGACGCGCCGGTCATGTCAGGCAAGTTCGAGGCATGCGACGCTTAGCCGACCGCTTGAGCAGATCTCGGTTGACGTGCGTGAGATTGCTACCTGCGCAGCCTCGACAGGTTCTCGCGCCGGCTGGCGCGCGGGTCGTTCCAAATCGAAGGATCAGTACTCCCAACCCTTTTTGCCGAATCCAAAAATCTCGGTGGTTTGGGTCGCGAGCCTGCTCTTGGGCGTGGAATGCTTGGCCTCGTCGATAGTTTTGCCTGACAACGAATTATTGGTCTCGCTGTAGGTCAACTCACCGATCGGCTGTCCATGAGTCGATTGTTTGCACGTACAGCTCGTTATTTTGCTGTAGCCCAGATATTGCCCGACTTCCTGCCCGCCCTCGAATTTCCACTTGATGGCATCGAGATTGTCGTGCTCGCGCTGGGCTAGCTTCTGTTCCCAATCCTTGCAGAAACCGCCGAACGACGCTTTGGCGCGTTCGAATTTCAGGATCGCGTTGCGCTCGGCGGCGGTGAGCCGCTTGTGTACCGCGCTTGGAGTGAAGCTATGCTCGCTTGGGGAAACCGAGCTGGTCGTGGTCGCACTCGAACCGCTCGCTGCCGGGGGAACAGCTGAAGTTGTTCCAGTCTCGATCGCGGGTTGCAGCGTCGGCGCCTTGACCACGGTCGAAGTTAGACTGACCGATCCGCCGCCAGCGGTGGAGGGTTTCTGCAGGGCCGACGGATCGGGCCCTTCGGCTCTGGCCCCTGATCCCAACAAGGCCACGACAACCAACGCCAGAAGCGATTGCAGCGCTTTCCCTCGATACAGTGCCGGGCGCGACATGTTACCCTCCGTCGTCGAACTCACAGATAACAAAGTAGGGGCGAAATTATCATGTCTGCAGCGAAATACCAGCAGCTCGAAGAGCTAAACCGGGAATGATTGAGATGTGAACCCACGATGATGGCTCCATCTCCTACGTGGGACTTGGCTCCGATCGGATTCCGATGCGGCGCGCCCCAAGGCGCGCCGCATCGGCCCGAATCAAACGATAACAGTGCCTATTGCTTCGGAACCAGCTCGACGCGGCGATTCTGAGCGCGGCCTTCCGCGGTCTTGTTGCTCGCCACGAAGTCCGTCTTGCCGTAGCCGTGTGGCTCGAGCCGATCACCCGGAATGCCTTTGCCTTCCAGGTAATTGACCACCGCCGCAGAGCGGCGCTGCGACAGCTTCAGGTTGTAGGCCACCGTTCCGATAGCATCGCAATAGCCGTTAACCTCGACTGTGACATTAGGATTCTGCTTGAGGATGTCAGCCGCCTCGTCAAGAATCGGTTCGGCATCAGGCCGGATCTTGGCCTTGTCGAAATCGAAGTGCACGCCACGCAACACGATCTTCTTCGCTGGCGGTGGCGGCGGAGGCGGAGCCTCGGCAACCGGCGGCGGCGGAGGAGGCGGCGGAGGCGGCGCGGCTTCGACTACAGGATCACAGATATAGTGTCCGGCCAACGCGCCAATTGCTGCACCGGCCAATGCGCCCGCACCCGCGTACAGCGCGCGATCGGTCGAGTTGACATGATGGCCCTGGAACTCGGTACCCATCACGCCACCGGCGGTGCCTCCCAATATGAGACCGGCCACGCCGCCACCTATCGCGCAACCGTCCCACCTTCGCTGCGGCATGTTGGCACATCCCGACGTCAGCGTTATTACAAACGCCAATCCCACAAGCGCCGCAGTTGAAGCGGATAACCTCGAGCTGCAACTCATACACACCCCTCCAGTACTGGCGATTCAGTTTAGATCCCGTTGCTTGGATCGAGCCGTTTTAGCTGCACCCCCACATCGTCGGCGCAGATTTAACAGTACCTTATAGGGAGACTTAGAGGTTATTTGCAAGCCATCAGACGCATAAACCGCAGTTTGGGGACAACCAATTGCGCAAATTTTGTCTTGACTTTTGCCTTAGTTATGACCTAATGCGGCCGCCAGCCTTTCGACCAGCTTCTCAGCCGGGGTGCGCTTGAGCTCCTCCAGCGCGAATCCAGCCGCCGCCGCGTGACCGCCACCACCCAGCGATCGCGCAAGTTCCGATAGGTCCACGGTGCAATCCGCGCTACGCCGCAGACTCACGCCTTGGCTCCGCATGTCGAATAGCGCGATCACCGCTTGATGCTGGTCTTTGTACAATTCCGCCGCGACTTCGCTGGAGTATCCGATACAGCACGCCGCACGCAGCAGAATGCCGTTGGAGAGCGATCGCTCGGTCAACGTGCTCTGAGCCAATTTCAGGCTCTGCTGCATCGCCTGACGCCCGGCCGCCAGCGCGCGCGCCAGTTTGCGGCTCATCACCGGGCGATGCAGCCGCATCATTTCGCGATAAGACTCGGCACCACCCAGCGTCTGTACCGCCAGCGCCCAATCCGGTGATTCGGGCAAGCGATGGACCCAGCGGTCGTGATCGTCAGCCAACTCGACGATGGGGAAAAAATCCACAGCGCCGCGTTGCTGCGAGGA
Source organism: Binataceae bacterium (SeqCode) (assembly GCA_035506935.1). Classification (GTDB taxonomy): domain Bacteria; phylum Desulfobacterota; class Binatia; order Binatales; family Binataceae; genus DATJOQ01. The sequence goes on from DATJOQ010000001.1 coordinate 4,065, forward strand.
GTGCTGCGGGTCGTTTAAGAAATTAAACGCCAGACGCGCGGCCGAGAATTCTTCAGACAGTAACGTTCCTGCAAATGAAACTTTGAACTCCGGCGCATCGGCGCGGGAAATCGCCGAACGATGATGGTCTATCCAGAAGATGCGTGTGCCGCCGCTCGCGAGACGATTCAGATGCTCAGCGGTTTCCACCGAATTCCATGAAAGGTCCGTGATCCAGAGTTCGTCCGGCCCGCGTTCGCTTGCAGGCTTGAGCCGCTGAAGAACGTTGTCACTCTCATTGTTGGCAGCTAACGCGACCAAAACGCGATCGCCTTCGTGGAATCGCGCTACGGTTGCGGCCGCGACCACGCCGTCAAAACATGAAGGCCCGTGACTTACGATCTGGATTGTCCGACGCTCTGAAGTCGCCATACAGGGGCTCTAAGCTTAGGCGATTTCACACGTCGGCGCGACAGCGTTCCCTTGGTGGACGCATGAAACGAAAATTTGGATTGCCGGCCGTAGTTCGTCAAGCAGCCTCAGTCCGGTCACGGTCCGGTCATCAAAATGAAATCTAGTCGGCCGAAGCGAAATGGTTGACCGGGCCGGCGCCATGACCGATCCCGGGCGCGGTTGCGATCGCACGCGTGATATAGCGCTTGGCCGCCGCGACTGATTCATCCAGCGTAAAGCCGCGCGCCAGACACGCAGCCACCGCGGCCGAGAGCGTACATCCTGTGCCATGCGTATTACGGGTTGCGATTTGCGGCGCGGAAAATTCCTGAAACGTTTTGCCGTCGTAGAGGATATCAAGCGCGTCACCCGCCAGATGCCCGCCCTTTATCAATACCGCGCTCACCCCTGTATCGATCAGATGTCGTGCCGCGTCGCGCATCTGCGCCGCATCGGTCACCGGCCGGCCCGCGAGGATCTCCGCCTCGCGCAGATTCGGCGTGAGCAGCGTCGCAAGCGGCAGAATCTGCCTGCGCAGGCAGTCCACCGCCTGCGGCTCCAGCAAGACGTCGCCGCTCGTTGCCACCATCACCGGATCTACCACAAGGTAGGGCAATCGATGCGCCCGCAGGCGATCCGCAACCGCTTCGATTATCGCAACGCGCGCCAGCATCCCGGTTTTTGCGGCGCCAACCTTGAGATCCTCCACCACGGCGTCGATCTGCTGCGCAACAAATTTGGCATCGACCTCCGCGATCGCGCGAACTCCTACCGTATTTTGCGCCGTCAGCGCCGTGATCACGCTGGCGCCATAGACCCCAAACGCAACAAAGGTTTTCAGATCGGCCTGAATTCCTGCGCCTCCGCTGGAATCCGAGCCTGCAATGGTCAGTGCTATCACGCTCATAAATCGCCGATGTCCCCGAATCAAATCGTATTCGCGGTATCGATCTCTGTACAGGCGCCGGTTGCTATTTGCACAAAAGCTCGTGGCTTTCGCCGTTCAGGGGGAAGCGCTGACCATTGCTAACTGCTAGAATCTCGGCGGGTAAAATGTCCTTTAACGCCTTGGGGCGATTTGCAGCCTAGTGGAACCCTATATCCTAGAGCGGCACGAGCATCCGATTTCGCGCCGCGATATCGATCGCAACGTGCTCAAGGTGCTCTATCGATTGATAGATGCCGGGTTCGTCGCGTATCTGGTCGGCGGCGCCGTGCGCGACCTGATGCTTGGCAAACGGCCCAAGGATTTCGACGTCGGCACCTCGGCCCATCCGCATCAGGTACGCGAGCTGTTCCGCAATTCCAGGCTGATCGGCCGCCGCTTTCGCCTGGTCCACGTTTTTTTCGGTCCGCAAAATATCGAGGTCGCGACCTTCCGCTGCCGCGGCGAAGAGCAAGTCGCGGAGCAGGACCTGCTGATTCGCCACGACAACACCTTCGGCACACCCGAGCAGGACGCTGAGCGGCGCGATTTTACGGTAAACGCGCTCTTCTATGATCCTCGCACTTTCCACGTGATCGATTTTGTCGGCGGTCTATCCGATATCAGAGCCGGACTAATCCGTACCGTTGGCGATCCTGAAGTCCGTGTGCAGGAAGATCCGGTGCGGATGATGCGTGCGGTGCGATTCTCGGCCAAGCTCGGCTTCGAGATAGAGCCCGCCACCCGCGCCGCCATCGAGCGCCATCGCGAGCTGCTGATGAAAGCCTCGCCGCCACGATTGGTCGAAGAGGTGTATCGTGCGTTCGCCGCCAAGGGCGCCGCGAGAGCGCTCGCGCTGAGCGAGCAATTGGGCCTGCTCGAGGTGATGCTCCCGCGATTGTCGCATCACCTGCACGCAAGTGACGTCGCGCCCGAGGAAACCGTGACCGCGCGCAATCTGGCGGCGCTGGCGCGTGAGATCGAGCACGACGCAAAGCCGTCGCATGCGCTCGCACTGGCTTGTTTGTTCGTCGACCTTCATATGCGTCTGGTGCGGCGCCATGCCGACGGCGGAGAACGAGTGGACTTGCTAGCGGAGCTGCGACAACGCGGTTTCGCGCGCGGCGATACCGAGCACATGCGGCTCCTGATGGAAGCGCTGCCCCATCTGATGGCGCCGTCGCGGCGCACGCGAAGCCTAATTCGGCGGCCGAACTTCGCTGAAGTGCGGGGCTTCTACCAACTCGTAGCGTCGAATTATCCGCACGATCATTCCGCGCTCGACCATTTTATCGCCGACCCCGCGGGCTATCTCGCGGTGCAGGCCGGCCGCCGCGGCGCGGATGGGGAGCGGGAGCGTCTGCGGCGGCGCCGCCGGCGCCGGCGCAGACGCTCCCGCTCGCGCGGATCCCTCGGCGCGGGGGCGGCCAATGGCAGGCCGCACGCCGACGCTACGCAGCCTGCCGATACCGCAGCGCACGCGGCCGGCTCGCATCACTCGGGCGAGGCGCAGCACGCGCGCGCGACGTCACAGGTCGAGGAGAGCGCGGTCGCAAACGACCGCGCCCTCCTCGATCCCTCGCGCTCGGAATAACAGTTCTCTGCCTGTCATTCCGAGGTCTTGTGAATTTTTTGATGCGTCGCGGTGAAGCACACCAGCTCATCGTCGAGCCGGCAATTTTGTCATTCCGAGCGAAGTCCGCGGAGCGAGGCATCAACGCGGAGCGATTTCTCCATGTAAGGCAAGGCTCTCCGGAATAATCGCTCCGCCTAGATTCCTCACTGCGTTCGGAATGACAATCTGCGGGCAATCAAGGACACCCCCGCACTGTGGTTATCGCCATCTAAAAATTGACCAATCCCGAGCGTAGCGAGAAATCCCGGATTTGACTCACGCGCGCAGCCGGATTCGCCGCCAATCTCACAATTCCCAAATCGCTCGGCTTGTTCGATCCGTAACCTTGGATTAGGTTTAGAGGACTATCTCGCGACGCTTGGCGCGCGCCCCGTGCAAGCGTGAGTGTCGCTGCAACCAAGGATCAAATTTCGCAGTGAGCGGCATACGTTCTGACAAAATCTGGCTCGACGGTGAGATGGTCCCCTACGACCAAGCCAACGTCCACGTTCTGACCCATAGCCTTCATTACGGGCTCGGCGTATTCGAAGGCATCCGATGCTACAAGACCACCGACGGACGCTCGGCCGTGTTTCGCATCGCAGAGCACGTGCGGCGGATGTTCGATTCCTGCCACATCTGCGAAATCGAGCTCCCATTCAGCCAGCGCGACATTATCCAGGCTTGCGTCGAAGTCATCCGCGCCAATCGGTTGACCGAATGCTACATTCGCCCGCTGGTTTTTCTCGGCGAAGGCGAGATGGGGGTGTCGGCGCGCGGCAACAAGGTGCGCGTCGCGATTGCGGCCTGGCCTTGGGGCGCCTATCTGGGCGACGAAAGCGTGAAGCGCGGAGCGCGCCTCAAGACCTCCTCGTTCGTCCGCTTCCATCATAACTCCCTGATGTCGCAGGCTAAGACCACGGGCCATTACGTCAACTCGGTGCTCTCCGGCTACGAGGCGCGGCGCAATGGCTACGACGAAGCGCTGATGCTCGACGTCGACGGATTCGTTGCCGAAGGCTCGGGCGAGAATCTGTTCGTGATTCGCGACGGCGTGGTCAAGGCGCCACCGCTTACCTCGTCGCTGCCGGGAATCACGCGCGACGCGGTGATCAAGATTCTCGCCGACATGGGCATCTTCGTGATCGAGCAGCGCTTCCCGCGCGACGTGATCTATATCGCCGACGAAGCGTTCATGACCGGCACCGCGGTCGAGGTAACGCCGGTGCGCGAGCTCGACGATCGCTCGATCGGAACTGAGACTCCCGGTCCGATCACCACCAAGGTGATGGAGACGTTTCGCGCCGCCGTCCAGGGCCGCGACGCGCGCTATCGTAACTGGCTGCACTATATTTAGAGTCAGCGCGCCGGCGGAATTCGAACCGGCCCAAAATGTCACAACGCTCGACCATCGGATGCGCCCGATTTGAACCGTTCCCGGTAACCGGTGGCTCTCGATGACCGGTAGTGAAGAGCGCGCGTGCGTGGGCAAACCGGCCGCTGCGGCACTCAAGCTCTATCAGTTTCCCGAGTCCGGCAACTCGCGTATCGTGCGCCTGGTGCTAGCCGAGAAGAATCTCGCCTTCGAGCGCATCAACGTCAACGTTCTTAAGGGCGACAATCGAACGCCCGAGTTTCTCAAGCTGAATCCGCGCGGCAAGGTTCCTGTGCTGGTTCACGCCACGCCAGATGGTGACGTGGTATTGTACGAATCGACGGTAATCAACGAATATTTGGAAGACGTCTTCCCCGAACCATCACTGTTGCCGCCGACCGCCGCTGGGCGAGCGCGGATGCGCCTGATGGTTCATCTTTACGACACCGAGCTGAGTCCAATAGCAGGACCGTTGATTATCGAATCGCTGCTGAAGAGCGCCGAGACGCGGCGCCCGGATTTTATCGCGCAGCAACGAGCCAGAACCCGCGACGTGCTGGCGCGCGTGACCGAGATGATGGATCCGGGCGCTTACCTGGTCGGCGATTATTCTCTGGCCGACGCGAGCTACATTCCGGTTATCGCAACCCTGGGCGCGTGCGGGATCGATCTCGGCGCGGAGTTTTCCAAAATCGCCGCGTGGCTCGAGAACGTCAAGCGTCGCCCAAGCTATAAAGCTTCGGCCGAATAGAAATGATGGGAGAGCTAATCGTGAGACTCGTGCTGTGGACACTCGCTGTGTCCGTGGTCCTGATCGGCGCCGCAATCGCGCTCAAGCCGCGCATCGCGCGCGCCGAATTGTTGAAAGAGGGCGACCCCGCGCCGTCGTTCGATACACAGATGGTCATGGGCGACGAAGTCAGGCCGGTCAAGCTCAGCGATTTCCTCGGCAAAAAGCTGGTGCTGTATTTCTACCCCAAGGACGATACGCCCGGATGCACCAAGGAAGCGTGCGCATTCCGCGACGGCTTCGCGCGCTACCAGCAGGCCGGAATCGTGGTGCTCGGATGCAGCGTCGATAACGCGGACGCGCACAAAGCGTTTATCAAAAAATACAATCTTCCGTTTCCGCTCTTGCTCGACCCCGACCACAAAATTGCTACGGCCTACGGCGCCGCCAACGGCATCCCGATTCTCGGCCTCGACCGCAGGATTACTTACGTGATCGATGAAACCGGCAAGATTCAGAGCGTCTATCCGCGCGTCGATCCTTCGGTCCATGCCGGCGCCATCCTCACCGCGCTCGGCGCCGACAAGATGATCGCGGCGTCGCCGTCACCGATACCTTCCGCCACCGCTCCCTAAAGCGCGCGCGCGCAATCTGCTTCGCAGATCAATCGCTGGACTCGGATGTGACCGAAAGCTCTGATGTCTGCAGCCACATTCCGTCTTGCGGCGCGTGGCCCAGGCTGACCGCCAGCAGCACCGACGACGCCGCCAACCGATCGCCGTTCGATTCATTTCGGACCATGATTTCGAACGCGCTCGCATGCGCGTCGACCGCTTCGCGCAGGTCGTCGAACCGCTCGACGATTCGATCGGCGTCAAACAGCGCGTCGATCAGCGGGTTCGG
>DATJOQ010000002.1:0-2608 GCA_035506935.1 Binataceae bacterium (SeqCode)
TCCGTTTCGTCCCGAGGCGCAGGGAATCCTGATCCTGATAACCGACGCTCCCAATCATACCGCTGGCGACGGTTCGGCTCATACGCAGCACGATCAGGCCTTCTGGGACCATCATCCGGATAAGAGCGCCGACGTCACCAATTTGACCGGCGACGAAGTCGCGGCGATGCTCAAGAAAAATGGGCTGACATTGTACGCCGTGGTGCCGCCGCCGTTCATCGCGCCCGATTACGCCAAGATCGTGGCCGACACTCATGGACGGTCCTACAATATCGTTACTGAAGAAGGCCGCTTCGACGAACTGGTGCGCGAGATCGGGCATTCAATTGCTACCGAATACTCATTGACCTATCGCACGCCGCGGCCGATCGAAGACGGCACCACGCGCGACGTCGAGCTCAAGGTAAACTACGACGGCCAGAGCGCGATCGCGCGCACGTCGTACCAGGTGCGTGGTGTCGGCGGTGCACGCATCAACGTTCCTGAAGACGGCGGCTCGGCTGCGGGCGCCAACGTCGGCGGCACGGGTCTTACCCAGCTTTCCTTTCAGTGGTGGAACGGGGCGATTCCGATTATCGCGATCTTGGGACTGTTCGGATTGTCGCGGATGAAATTCGGCATGTCAGCCGAGGAGCTGAGCGCAATCCTGGAAGCCCGCGATCAGCCAGCGTCGATAATGCCCTCGATGTCGCATGCGGCGCCGCGTTCGGCCGCACCGATGCCATCGTCGGCGCCCACGGTTGCGCGGCCGATTGCCTCCGCGGCTTCGTTGGGGCAGGGCGCGCGTCTGATGACGGTGAATCCGATCGCGCCGGTCGCTGGTGAATATGCATTGCTGAAGGACGAGATATCGTTGGGCCGGGGCGAAGAGAACGATTTGGTAATTCCGCACGCCAGTATCTCGCGCAATCACGCGCGCTTGATGCGGCGCGACGGCGGCTACGAGTTGACCGATCTGAATTCCACCAACGGCACGTTTGTAAACAATCAGCAGCTGCGCGGCTCGACCATGGTCAGCAACGGCTGCGAGCTGCGCCTGGGCGACGTGATCTTCGTCTTTCAGCTCTGATCGGCGTTCGCGCGCCGAAGGAGAGATCGATGCCGAGGCGACGGCGCGTTTATACTTGCGCGGCCGGAGCCGCGCCAGGATTTGCCGGAGTCGCCGCGCCGACGATAGCGCTCAAGCGCTCGGCGCGAAAATCGAAGATCTGATTCAGCATCCGCGCGACGAATAGCTTGTGGGCGATTTTTCCTAACGGGCCCATCGGTAGCGCGAAATCGATACGGTCGTTCGAGCGCGTACGATGCTCGCCCACGTCTTCGAACTCGTGAACATGGCGCCAGTACGAGTATGGGCCTTTCACCTGCAAATCGACGAAGCGGGCGGGCGGCTCCCACGACTCGATCACGCTCTGCCATCGAATCGGCACGCCGAGGATACGAATGCGATACGAAATCACGCTCCCGCCATGAAGCTCGGATGGCGGCGGGCGCAGAAATTTGAAATGAACGAACTCCGGCGTGATCGCTTCCAGATGCTTGGGATTGGCGAAAAAGGCGAAGGTCTCGGCGCGCGGGATGGCAATGATCTGGCTGCGCTCGAAGTGATACAATTGCCCCATTGGCTTCAGGCGCATCGGGTTGATGCACCTGCAACTAGGCTATCTTGAGCGGCGGCTTCTACCAAGCTTCCTTTGAAAGCGCAATTTTGCTTGACTGTCAGAGCGGAACTAAAAGGACCGTAAGTCACGATGAAGAAACTGACTGGAGCCCAGATCGTTATCGAAAGCCTGATCGCCGAGGGCGTGGACGTGGTCTTCGGCTATCCGGGCGGCGCAATCCTGCCGACCTACGACGCTTTGCTCGACTCCAAGATTAAGCATGTCCTCGTACGTCACGAGCAGGGCGCGTCTCACATGGCGGAAGGCTACGCGCGGGTCAGCGGACGGCCAGGCGTAGTGATCGTCACGTCGGGTCCGGGTGCGACCAACGCGGTAACCGGAATCGCCGACGCGTTCATGGACTCCACCCCCATCGTAGTTATTTCGGGCCAGGTGCCGACCCATATGATCGGCAACGACGCTTTCCAGGAAGCGGATATCGTCGGGATCACGCGCCCGTGCACCAAGCACAATTACCTGGTCAAGGACGTCAAGGATCTCGCGCGCATCGTGAAGGAGGCGTTCTATATCGCCGGCACCGGGCGCCCCGGACCGGTCTTGATCGATCTGCCGAAGGACGTTCAGCAGAAGGAACACGTTTTCAAATATCCCGACACCGCCGCGCTGCGCGGCTACAAGCCGACTATCCAGGGTAATCCGCGCCAGATCGAGCGCGCGATCGATGCTATTGAAGCGAGCGACAAGCCGCTTTTCTACGTCGGCGGCGGCGTGCAATGGTCGGGCGCGGCGGCGGAGCTGACACAACTGGCGCAAGGACTCGGTGTGCCGGTGTGCGAGACGCTGATGGGGCTCGGCTCATTCCCGGCCTCCAATCCGCTGTGCCTCGGGATGCTCGGGATGCACGGCTCGTACGCAACCAACACGGCAGTGTGCAACACCGATTGTTTGGTCGCGATCGGCGCGCGCTTCGATGATCGCGTGACCGG
>DATJOQ010000003.1:0-5396 GCA_035506935.1 Binataceae bacterium (SeqCode)
GCACCCGACTTTACCGACAACGCGATCGGACCGGTATCGCTCGACTCGATGACCGGCACTGCCACACCGACCATCGGCGGAACCTACAGCGGCACGCTCAGCCAGGAGTATCACTTCACCGTTAGCTCGGGCGGCACGGTCGGGACAAACGCGATAACGATCAATTACACTTCGGATTCCGGCGAAACCGGCACGATCACCGTACCTAGCAACTATACGCCCGGCACCGCGCTCACCGGGCCCGACGGACTGACGCTCTCGCTAGGCGCCGGCACTCTAAACAACCAGGACGAATTCTCGGTAGCCGCGTTTAATCCGAATCTGGCAAGCGCACAAAACGCCGTGGTCCAGGTCGGTAACCAGTTCGTCACTTCGGCCTCCAACGAAGTAACCAACGCGATTTCCGGGGTCACGCTGGATCTCGACTCGAATAGCGGCACCAGCACGGTGACGGTCGCTCCCGACACCACCACGCAGGCCAACAACATCAGCTCGTTCGTCAGCTCCTACAACAAGATCATGACCGACATTCAGCAGGCGACGCAGGCAGTACCGCAACAATCTGCGCCGCCACTGGCAGCCGACGGCGCGGTTGAAGCAGTTGCGCTTGGCATGCAAACCGGCCTTGGCGCGGTCAATCTCTCGGATCTCGGCATCACTATCGACGGTCAGACCGGCCAGATGAGCTTCGATCAGAGCACTTTCCAGCAGGCGCTGCAGTCCGATCCAACCGGCGTACAAACCGCGATGAATCAGGTTTACAACACGCTCAACACGATCACGACCGATGCGCTCGCTCCCAACACCGGATTGATCGCATCTCAGGATAGTTCGTACAACGGACAGATTTCGCAGCAGAACGCGCAGATCACCACGCTGAACAACCAGCTTACGCAGGAAGAGAACCTGCTGCAGGCCGAGTACGCGCAGATGCAGGCGATGGTAGAAAACTACACCAACGAGGCTCAGATCTTCACCGATTCGTCCGGCTCGAGCTCAAGCTCGAGTTCGAGCAGCAGTAGCGGTCTGGCCTCGATGGCATAGGAACAATTCGACAACCACATTGGGGAAACCACGATGAAAGCACTTTCGGCTTATCAAGATACTGGATCACTGACGCTCAACGGCGAGCAGGCGCTCGAAGAACTGTACGCCCGGCTGGCGCGATGGTGCGACGACATCACAAACCATCAGCGCCGCAACGAGATCGCCGAGCGCGATCGCATCGTGGAGCGCTCGATCACGCTATTGAGTCTGATCGACAGCCTGATCGACGCGTCGGCCTGCTCCGAGATCGCGGATCGGATTCTCTTGCTCCATCGTTTCGCGGTCCGCACCCTGGTCAAGACCAAGGCCGAGAACGACGAGTCACTGCTCGACGGACTTGCCGGCCTGTTTATCAGTCTCGGTGAGATCTTTTCGGTGATGGGGACGGCGCGCACCGCGCCAACCCTCGAGGTCGGCATGTAGCCGGTGTCGGCGGGCAGCAGGCGCTCCGGAGGTTCGCCATTGCCTCTGGATCCGCCAGCAGCCGTCCGCTCCTCTCGCACCGGCTCATGCACCGTGGCGCGCGATCGCGCAGCAGACCGCGCTCGCGCGCCCGGACCTCACTGAAAGATTTGACGCGACGACGTCGACTCGCCACCATCCTGCGTTCGATTATCGTGGCCGAAACGCGGCTCGAATGTTAGAAGTCAAAGAAAACCAGCCGCGAGGCGACCATGACGCCACAAGAAATGATCCAGGAGCTGTGGGATCGCGAGAAAATCCGTGAACTAACCTATCACTATGGCCTCGCGGTCGAGGCGCAGGACGAAGAGCAGATGGCGAATCTGTTCACCACCGACGGCGCCGCCGATTTCAGCTCGCTCGGCAGGGGCGTGATTCGAGGCCAACAGGCGTTGAAGGAGTTCTATCGCTCTACCTGGCAGCTCCGGATCAAGCCGTTTTTCACCAATCATGTGATTCGCGTCGAGGGCGATCGCGCAACCGGAATGTGCTCGCTGCAGAACACGGGGATCCGCGGCAACGACAGCATGATCGGCGCCGGCCGTCTGCACGACGAGTATCAGAAGGTCAACGGCGAGTGGAAGTTCAAGTCGCGGCGCGTCGAAATTTTCTACCTGGTGCCGCTTTCTGAAGGATGGGCCAAGGGCACGCAGACCAAGCTCTAGCGTCGTTTACCGCTTCAGGATTTATTCGCTCGCGGATTGTTCTTCGACCAATCGTCGGCGACCTCGGCCATGGTTCTGAAGGAAATTCCGTCGCGCCCCTTGATATGCTCGATCAGGCGCTCGAGCATCAGCAGCCGATGGCCGCGGCCGATAACCTGCGGATGCATCGTCAGGCAGAACACGCCATCTTCCAAACGATCGTAGAGATAATCGAAGTCGCCCGACCAGATCTCGAACACCGCTGACGGCGCTGAAAGTCCCGGATTGATTCCGCCGCTGGTCCATACCCATTCGAACGGCGGAAAGTCGTCGAGTCCCCAGGTTACCGGCATCTCGACCATCGCTATCTCCTGGCCGAACAGGTAGGGCCCGTCCTTGGAAATTTTGTCGCCGATCCTGCAGTAATACGGCGTGAAATCGTTGCCCATCAGGCTGCTGTCGTAACGGAAGCCGCGCTCGAGCAGAAGCTTGAGCGAGTGCTGACTGAGATCCCACGCGGGTGAGCGATAGCCTACCGGCATCCTGCCAACCACTTTGCGGATCGATTCGATTCCCTTGTCCAGAACGCGCTTTTCATCGTCCAGCGACAGACTCGCGGGATTCTCGTGGCAGTAGCCGTGATGGCCGATTTCGTGGCCGTCGGCGGCGATTCTGCCAACCAGTTCAGGATAGGTATCCACCGTATGGCCGGGAATAAACCAGGTCGCGGGTATGCCCCATTGACGCAGCATCGCGAGCAGCCGCTCCGCACCGACTTTGCCGAACTCGCCGCGCGATATCGCACTCGGCGAGCTCGAGCCAAAGGTGCCGAGCCACACCGACATCGCGTCGAAATCGAAGCTGAGACATACCTCGACGTGCTTGGCCATTTTCTTACCTCCCTGAAAGGCGCGCTGGTCAGATCACAGCGACTCTTTTCACAAATCGCGACGTACGCGCCAGCGAAACGACGGCTCTAGCTATTGCCGGTGTACCAGGAGGGATTGCGCTTCTCGAGGAAGCTTGCAAGACCTTCGGCGCCTTCAGCCGTCATGCGCTTGGCGGCGTGCGCCCGCGCCAACCGATTTGCCAGATCGTCGCTCATCACCTGGCCCTCAAGCTCGAGCGCGCAGGCCTTGGTCTCCGCGATCGCATCCGGCCCGCATAGCAGCAGGGCGTCGATAATCGGCGCGGCGGCCTCGTCGAGCTTGCCGGTCGCGCAGACCTCGTTCACCAATCCGATTTCCTTGGCTCGCCGCGCGTCGAGACGCTCGGCGGTAAGCGCGTAGCGGCGGACGTTGGTCAACCCGATACGCGCGTTGAGCTGCGGGATAATCGGCGACGCGATCAGACCCCATCGCGCCTCCGTGATCGCAAAGATTGCGTCTTCTGAAGCGATCACGATATCGCACGCCGCGACCATCCCAACTCCGCCGCCGAAACATCCGCCGTGCACCAGTGCGATAGTCGGTTTGGGGAATTGGTTCAGGCCGCGAACCGCGTTGGTGGTGTTGGTCGAGACCTGGAGGTTGGCTTCGGGAGAAAGCTGGCTGGTCTCCCTAATCCATTTGAGGTCGGCGCCGGCCTGGAAGTGGCGTCCATTGCCGCGAATCACGACCAGCCGCACGCGCCTATCAGCCGCCAGCGCAGTGAAGGTTTCGATCAGTCCAAGGACCAGCTCGCCGTTGTAGGCATTGTTCACGTCGGGGCGATTGAGGGTGACGGTCGCCACCCCGCGCCGATCGATATCAGTTAATACCGTGTTAGTAGTCATGATGATTTTCCTTGATTAGTCAGTTCGGTTACAGCGGTCGCAGGTTGCTCATCGTACGTTCGTCCCCGAAGTTCGCGACCGGCCTGCTTCCTTCGTGGACCTCCCCACTGTTTGAAAAAAAACGCCACGTCATGGTGCCGACACTGCCTCAAGATCGAAAGAACCCAATCTTCTTTCATCGGCCTGGCACCGTGCCCGCTCTCACCACCGACGATTACCCAGTGAATTCCGGATAGATCGATCTCACCCAGCTCCTCGAGCAGCGGCTCGATCGAAAGGAAGCGAACTCGCGCGGGAGTGGTTCGCAAAGCGTCGATGCGCGTGAGGCCATCCTCTCGATTCTCCACGCTGACACCAAACCAAGCGTTATGAAGTCGCGCCATCCATTCGAGTTCCCCCGTTAGCAGCTGCTGCATCCTCTGATGCCGCTTGGTTAGTATCTGGAACGTGTGCCACTCGCATCGCTCCATAACGCGCCCAACGGCAGCGATGTATTCTGTGGGAACGCACTCGTGAAACAGGTCGCTCATCGAATTGACGAAAATTCTTTTCGGGATTCGCCAGCGCATAGGATCGTTTAGCTTTTCTGGCACAAGTCGAAGATCAAATCCCTGCTCGAAGGGATGGCCGGGAACGCCACGAAACCTCTCCGCGAAAGTTTCCGCATAGCAGTGTTTGCAGCCTGGACTAATTTTGGTGCAGCCCCGAATCGGGTTCCACGTGGCATCCGTCCACTCTATGGTGCTTCTCTCGCTCATTGCACTCCCGTGGCGGATTTAGGGCGAAACTGCTGACGCGTCAAGAAAAGAGAACGCTGAAACACAAACACGCCTGTAATGATAGGCGAAATCTCGAAACACTTCTCGTCCGAGGCGAGCTTCCGCGAACGCAGTTTCAGCTGCCGTCCGCCACACCATATGCGCAGGCCCTGGCCTCTCCCCTGTTCGGGAAGAGGCCAAGAACCATAAATCAAGGAAGGTCTATAACGTCTGAATCCAGGAGCGGGCTGTAGGAGGCTGACGGTACGAGCTTTCCGCCTAGGTTGCACTGCGCACCCGAGCCGATCAACTGAAACTTGCCGTAGAATACCGGGCACTTGCATTGAGCGGTCTTGCCGCCAGGATTCAGCAAGCAGGGTGCGGTCATGCACGCCGCGTACGGTCCCTTGGGGCACTCGGTCACGGCGCTGACGCCCTCCTCCAGTGCCCCGGCAATTTCGCCCTCACTGGAGGGGTCGAAGGTCGAGATCACATTTGCTCCGGGGATCAGGTTTCCGTTTTTCAGATATTTACACACCGGAGCATCATCGATACCCGAGCAGCCAGAGCCGTCCGATCCGCATGCCTGGACGGTTTTTTGGTACACGTCGTAGTTCAGAATCGCCGAAATAAGCGTGAAATTGACTTCGTTATCGACCGTGCATTTACAGTTGGCCGATTGGCCGTCCGCGGAAAGCGTGCACGGATACG
>DATJOQ010000004.1:0-12768 GCA_035506935.1 Binataceae bacterium (SeqCode)
GCGCGGACTGAAGTAGCGTCAAAACCCAGGCCTTCCGCGCCGCGCCCGCCTTCATCTCAAGCGAGCACCACAACCGCTGCAGCCGCTAAGCCAACAGCTCCTGCGGTGATATCCGTCACCCTCGCCGATGATGACGCGCAAAAGAGCCGCACCGAAAAGCTGCTCACCGATTCCGATACGCGGCTCGCCAAGATAGACCGCTCGCAGCTAACCGCTGACGGCGCCTCAACCTATGATCAGGCTCAACAATTGACCATGGCCGCACGTCAGGCGCTCGGCAATCACGATTATGTTCTCGCCTCCGGCCTGGCCGAGAAGGCCTCGCTGCTCGCGAATACTATCGTTCTGAAAGCTCATTAGCGCGAATGTGAGCAACGCGCGCGCTTAACAACTAGCTGACCGCCGCGCGCGATTTTATTTATCGGAATCGATGCGGCCTTTACCCAGCCGATAGATACCGCGCCGACAACCCAAGCTCTCGCGAGAGAGCTTGGGCTGCCGATCGTGCGCAGAGCGTTTGGTCTCTTGCCGGTCCGGGAAGAGGACCGACTGGCTTGGTGGAGATTCGATCAACCCTGGATTTTTAGGGGCTGGTCGTGGTGGTTGTGGTCGTGGAACTTGACCCTCCTGGCGCCACCGTCACGCTACTAGGCGCGGGCGCCACCGTCACTTGAGGCGGGGGTTGATGGACCTCGGTGCACGAGAAACAGCCAGTGGCAGAGGCACAGCAACCCAGACTGATTAGAAGAGCAAGTATGCGATGAGTGAAATTCGACATACTAATAGTTTGACCCGAATAGCTTTCGGATCGCAATTAATTAGTTGGATCGCAATACTTGTTCCTCTGACAGTCCAACTCTCTTCATCACCTCGATCGTTTTATTCGAGAAGCAAAGATTAATCAGATGCCCTCCCATTGCCGAGCGACGCGGAGAGTTCCTGTTGCTTGGCCTTCATCTTGCTCATCAGCGAATCGAATCCCTCGTTGTTGATCACGCGATTGAACTGATTGCGATAGTTGGCCGTGATGCTGATACCTTCAACCAGGACGTCGTATACCTTCCAGTCACCGCCCTCCTGCTTGAGCCGATAATTAATTCGAATCGGCGAACCGCCGTTGGCTCCAACCGCTCGCGTATTTACCTGCGAATAGCCAGGTCCGTCTGATGTCTGATTGAGATATTCAATTTTTTGCCCCGAATATCCTTCGAGCTTGTTCAGATAAACGTCTTCCATGAATGAAGTGTAGAGCGGCACGAACTGCTGTTTCTGCGCATCCGTGATCGTGCGCCAATGTGACCCCAGGCTCGATCGCGCCATCTCGGCAAAATCGAAATGCCCGGCAACCAGATTCAGCAATTTCTGCCGGCGCGCGCTGGTAGGCGTCTGATGGTCCTGCAGTATCGCGACCGCCTGATTGACCGTGCTCTTTACCAGCGCCATCGCGTCGCCTTCATTGGCGGCGGTCGTTGTGGAGACGGCGCCCGCAACAAATACCGCCGCGGCCAGAATGACACTGACCGCCAGCGCTGGAATGCCGCGACGGTTTGCCTTGTAGGAAGACTCTACTGGATGCATTGATTTGGGACCTCCTGGTCGTGTTTTGTCATTAGTAAGCCGCTCGCAGCGGATTCGGATATCGGCTGCTGCGGATAGAGGATAGGCCGGTAGTCTACTCAAGCGGGATGCCGGAGAAGGTGGCCGCGCGATTGCGGAAGGCTTTGACGTTCGATGAAAGCGTCATCTCTACTTCGCTCTAACTTCGCTCAAAAATTCTTACACGATCAGCCACTCGTGACAATGATAAAACCTAAATCTAGCGTTAGCGACTATTCAGTCGCGGTCAACGATTTATCTGCCGCGATCGGCGACGGGCTGGTTCGCGTGAAAAGCCTACGGATAATCTATCCGCCGGACTTTCCATTTGCTTTAGCTCGACGAGTCTTGCCAACATACTTGCGGAAAATCATTCGCTAAACGGCGGCAACTTCACCTTCGGAGTTTATCGATGGCCAGCAATGATACACGCGAGACCCTCGCGATCCTGGTCGGCGGCGGTCCGGCACCGGGCATCAACGGCGTAATCGGTTCCGCGACGATCGAAGCAGTTAATCGTGGACTGCGAGTCATCGGTTTATTGGAAGGTTATCGCTGGTTGGTCAAAGGCGACGCTGCGCACACCGTCGAGCTCGGCATCAAAGATGTCAGTCGTATCCATCTGATCGGCGGTTCGATCCTGAGCACCTCGCGCACCAATCCCGCCGCTGACCCGAAGGGGCTGCAGCTCGCGGTCGATACCCTGACCAAGCTCGGCGTTCGCTACCTGATCGGAATCGGCGGCGACGATACTACTTTTGGCTCGACCAAGATCGCGGAGCAGGCCAAGGGCAGGATCTCGGTGGCGACCGTCCCGAAGACTATTGATAACGACCTGCCGCTGCCGGAAAACGTGCCGACCTTCGGCTTCGAAACCGCCCGCGCTACAGGCACTGCAACGATCGAAGCACTGATGGAGGACGCGCGTACCACTGGGCGATGGTACCTGGCGATAGCGATGGGCCGGCGGTCGGGCTCGCTCGCGCTCGGCATGTGCAAATCCGCCGGCGCCACGCTCGCGGTAATTCCCGAAGAATTCAAGCAGGAGAAGCTTGATCTCGCCGTGGTCGCCGACGTGATCGCCGGCGCGATTATCAAACGCAAGGCCACCGGTCGCGAAGACGGCGTCGCGGTGATTTCCGAAGGTATCGGCGAGGCGCTCGATCCAGACAAAATTCCGACCCTCAAGGGTCTCGAGCGCGACGCCTACGGCCACATCCGTTTGTCGGATTTGCCGCTCGGTACTCTGCTGCGCGAGCAAACCGCCAACACCCTGGATCAACTCGGCGTAAAAGCGACGATGGTCACCAAGGACATCGGCTACGAGCTGCGATGCGCCAAGCCCATCCCGTACGACGTCGAATACACCCGCACCCTCGGTTATGGCGCGGTGCGCTATCTGCTCTCGGGCGGCTCCGGCGCGCTGATATCTTTCAGCGACGGCCAGATTAAGCCTCTCACTCTCAATGAATTACTCGATCCGAAAACCGGCCGCATCCGCGTGCGGAACGTCAACGTGGCGAGCGAATCGTATCGGGTGGGCCGCTATTATCAAATCCGGATCGAAGCGTCGGATTTAAAAGAGCCGTCCCTCGCGCGCGTCGCCGCGGTAACCAAGCTCTCCCCGCAAGCCTTCAGCGATCGCTTCCGTCCGTCGCTGGATCAGATCGTCGCGTTCCCGGAGCCTTAAGAAGAGCGGTCGCGTATCATTCGGTTGATTGCTGCTTCTCGCGCGCGAAGCCGAACAGATGGCGAGCGACGTTGCGCATCTGGATCTCTTCCGCGCCTTCCGTGATCCGGTAGCGGCGATGGTGCCGATAGATATGCTCGAACGGCTTGTAGCGGGAGTAGCCAATCCCGCCATGCACCTGCATCGCGCGGTCCGCCGCGTCGCACACCAGGCGATTCGCCCGATAGTTGCACATGGAAACTTTGTCGCTCAGCTTCTCCGCCACCTCGGGCTTAGACATCTGATCCATTTCCCACGCGGTCTTGTGGATCAGCGCCCGTAGCATCGCCGCCTCGGTCTGCAATTCGACCAGCGGCCACTGAATCGCCTGGTTGCTCGCGAGTGGCTTGCCGCCCGGCTTGCGTTCCTTGGAGTACTTCACGCTCTCGTCGATACAGAACTGCGCCGCGCCCAGCGACGACGCCGCCTGGCGGATCCGATTTTCGTGCACGAAGTGCAGCGCAACCGCGAGGCCGCGCTCCGGATCGCCCAGCACCGCGTCGGCTGGAATCACAACGTCCTTCAGCGAGACGCGTGCGTGATCGGTCGGCATGTTGAAGGTCCACAGGTACTGCTCGATTTTGAATCCGGGACTGTCGGTCGGAACGATAAAACATCCGATACCTTTCGAGCTGCCTT
Source organism: Binataceae bacterium (SeqCode) (assembly GCA_035506935.1). Lineage (GTDB taxonomy): Bacteria > Desulfobacterota > Binatia > Binatales > Binataceae > DATJOQ01. The sequence goes on from DATJOQ010000004.1 coordinate 3,965, forward strand.
CCTTGCCGCTTGCGCGCGCGAAGATGAAATCGTGGGTCGCGGTATGCACGCCGCTGTTCCAGGTCTTGGCGCCGTTGATCCGCCATCGGTCGCCCTCGCGCACCGCCCGAGTTTCCATCCAGGTCGCGTCGGAACCGTGCTCCGGTTCGGTGAGTCCGAACACCACCGAAATCGAGCCGTCGAGAATCGCCGGGATGAATTGCTTCTTCTGTTCCGCGGTGCCGAAGTCGCGGAACATCAACACGGTCGGCAGATTGCCCACGATCGAGCTTTCATTCTGCAAATCGTTGTGCAGCCCGAGTCCCTTTGCCGCCAGATGCTCGCGGATTATCGCCATCGCCAGATTGGAGCCATCCCTGCCGCCGTACTCCTTGGGCAGCGCGAAGCGATAGTGGCCCGCGCGGTCGGCGCGCCGGCGCATCTCGCCCAGCAGATCCTCCCAGTCGCGGCGCGGCAATCCGCCGTTCTCGAAATCGGTGCGCGCCCACTCGCGGCGATGGTCGAAGAAGCGGATATTGTCGTGCTCACGTTCGAGCGGCTTGATCTCTTTTTCGATAAAGGCGTCGAGCTCGGCGAGGTACGATTTGATCTCGGACGGAATATTAAAGTCCATGACGCTTCTCCTGCGGCGACCCGCTAATCGACGCGTCTAGCAGGAGTCTGCCGCTCAGCGGAAGCGCTCGGAATGTGCGAGCGCGTCCGTCAACGTCCGCTGATACTTTTCACCTGGCGACGCAACTAGGTGATTCGCGATCATCACGATCGCAGGGCCGCAGAATCCTTAATCGGCCGGGCAGATCCACCCGAGCCGCGCGACTTCTACTTCACCGGCGCGATCAGGTTCTTGCTCCATCCGCCCTCGTGCGGCGCGAGCATTCGCAGGTTGACGCGCAGATGCTTGTACTTCCACTCACCGTTGATCTTCACGTAATCGTCCTTGTACTGAAGCGCGATCCATCGGGCCTCATGGCCCTGGTGAAAGCGGAACGGCCCCATGAAGTACCATTCTGCGGTCGCAGTGTTGCCCTCCACCTTGATGATCGGGTTCATCACGTTGTGCTGTGAGAACTCGATCAATTTCTGGAAGCCCTGAAACAGTTTGCGGATTCCGTCGTGGCCCTTGCCGGTGCCGAATTCCGCGCTTTCCCAGATACCGTCTTCGGCGAACACCGACGTGATTCGATCCGGGTTGTGATCGTCGTCACAGATTTCGCAGTACCTGGCCTTGAGCTGCTTGATCGCTTCGATGTCTTCCAGGCGGGTGATACGCCGCTCGAGTTCCGCGAGATCCATCTTGTGATCCTCCTATCTGTAGTTATCGCGCAGTGACTGCGGTAGCGCGCCGACAAGCGACCTCAGTAATCCACAGTCGCTCTGATATCGCCAGCGGTTTTACCAACCGATTTTTGGCAATTGCAGATCGTGCATTGGCATTTTGCGGAGCGCAATTTGCGAAAATACCGAAATGTACATGGATGGCGGATGAAATCTGTTCCGCAAGCGGTCAAAAAATTTGCATGTGCGAGCGACGTTAAAGCCAATGTTGCACGGATTCCAGGGCTTTAAGCTGAGGGATACGAAGTTCGCTGAGACGCGGCACGGCTTTTGTGAAGGAAACCTTAGGTCCGCTGCATACGTCTTTAGAGATGTACCCGAAGTGACCAGGAGTTTAAAAATCGCCGCGATCGTGACCATCACCACTTTCTTTTTCGGAAGCGGCTCGATCTCATCCCTACGCACCGCCGACGCGCGCTGCGACGCGGTGCCGGCTCCCGGGAACAGCCATCGAATCCCGGTCGACAAGAACCTCTCGGGAAACTTCTCGCGAGATTTCTCGCCAGCGATAGTCGATAGCGTCGCGGCTGCCGCTCCCGCCAACGGTTACAAGCCGATCGGCACCGCGACTATCAACGGCAAACGCTTCGTCGTGTTCGCCTCGCAGGACGCAGCCGCACACAACTACGATCCCGGCGACGGTCATGGCTTCGTTGATGTGTTCGATAAAGACGGCAAGCTGATTCGCCGCCTCGCCGCGCTCGAGCACTCGGATTCGAATTGGGAAACGTTCGAGTACGTGCCCGTGCCGGCGGATTTCAAATCCCACCATTAGATCGATCCGAAACCAAGCAGAGACCAAAGCGTAAATCGCGACTAGAATCGTCGCGATGGAACCCGTCTCCCAACCGCCGCCGTCGGCGGACGTCATTGAAGCGGTCGTGCCGCGCGAGGGCGTCGATTCGCTCGAGGCTCGCTGGCGTTGGTATTTCGCGGCTGTGCTGGTTGCGACCGCGGTCCTCGATTGCGCGAGGCTCGGTGCGCGGGCGCTATGGGGCTCGGAAGGCCGATGGGCCGAAATTGCGCGCGAGATGCTCGTCACTCACAACTATTTCTGGCCGACCATCAACGGCCGCTCCTATTTCGATAAGCCGCTCGGTTCGTATTGGCTGGTAATCGCGTCGACCTGGGTGACCGGCGCGATGAACGAGGCCGCAGCACGCCTGCCGTGCGCCGTGGCGGGCATTTTAGCCGTCGCGTTCCTGATGATGCTGGCGCGGCGGCTCTACGATTCGCGCACCGCGCTCGCCAGCGGAATCATTCTCGCCACCAGCTTCAGCTTCGTGTTCTTCTCGCGCACCGCTTCGGCCGACGTCGCGACCATCACCGGCGAGCTGGCCGCATCGCTGCTTTTCGTGCGCAACCAGCATCGTCCGGCAGGATGGTGGGTGATCGGCCTGTGGACGATCATGGCGGTCACCTCGCAAATGAAAGGCCTGCTCGGCTTCGTCCTGCCGATTCTGATAATCGGCAGCTATTGCTGTGTGGCCGACGGATGGATCGAACTGGGCACGCGTCTGATAGATGGCCCGGCGCGATTCGAGTGGCTGGTCGAGCGCAATCGATGGTTGTTCAACCCGCGATCGCTCGTCGCGATTCCGATCGGAGTCGCGATCTACTACGCGCCCTTCGCTATTTCGAGCCATCTGCAAGGCTCGCACCGCGGCATCCAATTGGTGCTTCAGGAAAACGTGGTGAGATACTTCCGCCCGTTCGACCATCGCGAGCCGATCTATCTTTACGTCTATATAATCTTCGAGCTGATGGCGCCGTGGGCGATACTGCTGCCGGCCGCGCTGGCCGACGCTCATCGCCGGCGCTCCGCCGACGATGTCGACTGCAAGCGCAGCGATCGTTTCACGCTGACGTTTTTCTGGGCGACCTTCGTGTTCTTCACCCTCTCCGGCTCGCGCCGAAGCTACTATATTCTGCCGATTCTGCCCGCGGCCGCGATCCTGATCGCACGGACGCTCACGCGCGACGGACCGCTGCCGAAGCTCTCGCGCAGTCTGCTTTCGCTCGGCTTCGGTATCATCGCGCTCGCGATCGCCGTCTCGATCGTAGCGATCGTGCCGCCGCATCTGATCTTGCGCGGGCCGCTCGCGACGCTGCCCAACGCGCCCGATCAAATGCTGTACGCGATTCTGTGGCTTGTCTCCGTGGCGGGTGTTTTTTATGCGCTTCGGCGCTACAGCCCCCGACGCGTCGCGATCTCGACCGGCATCGCCGCATACCTGGCGATGATCTATCTGTACGTCTTCGCGATGCCGGCGGTCGACGCCTTTCGCGGCGAGAAATCCTTCGCGCTGGAAACCGTCGCACTGCTCCACGACGGCACCTCGCGGCTCGCGTTCTACAAGACTCTGGGACCGGTTTTTTATCTCAACTCGCCCTCTGAGATTCCCAGGTTCGACAATCCCGCAGAGTTGAGCGCCGCGATTAAGAAGCAGAAGCTCCACTGGATCATCACGCGCCGGCGCGACCTCGCCCAGATCCGGCTGCCCGCCGCGATCAAGCTTGAAGAGGCGTCGTTTCCGTGGGAAGGCGCATCGCAGCGTCGCGACAAGCAAGTCCTGATAGAATTGTCTCCGCCGCCGCAAAACTAAACTTCGATTCACGATCACGGGCAAGCAATTGCCCGCATGCCCCCTGCTAGCCAGTAGTGCCCATCAACCGTGGCTCCGTACAAAATTTCAGACATGGTTGACGAAGCGTGATATATAGGATATTGAGAATCATTCTCAATTTCATGCGACGCCAATGAATCGATTGAACAAAGGAGCACCGTGCGGCACCCGCAGCCTCAGCACGCCGCGATTTTTCGCATTATAAGGTTCGACCCGCGCGTGAGATTTCTGATCTTCCGGCTGAGCAGGGATTGGCGCAGATTTGATGCGCCAGTATCGCGGCCTTGTCGCGATACTATCCCACCGACCCATTATACCCTGCCTTCGCTTTTCACGTTCGTGATTCTCGTCTTGCTGCTACTCGCTGGATTTGCGCGGCCCTGCTCAGCCGGCTCTCAACCTGCTCACGGCACGGTCAGCGACGCGCTCGGCCGTCCCTTGAGCCAGGTGCGTGTGGACCTGCGCGATCAAGAAGGACGCATGGTTGCTCATGGCACGAGCGATCAGTCTGGACACTTCACGATAGCGCCGCGGAAGCCCGGGGTTTATTCACTCGAAGCGGCGAAGCCCGGCTTCAAATCCGCCATCAAGATTGTCCGTTTTCCGCTGAGCTCGGCCGTACCGATCGCGATCACGATGGGCACGCAGACGGCCCTGACGCTTCCACTGCAGGCCAGCGTGATTCACGCGCAAAATAGTGTTTCCTCTACCGGCGCCAACAAATTCACCATGACCTCGCAGGACATCGCGGCCCTGCCCCGCGGCGACAATACCACGATCACCGATGTGCTGGTGCAGATGCCGGGAGTCGCGATCGATCAGAATCAGCAGATTCATATTCGCAACACCGAAGGGCCGCAATTTCAATATCAGATAAACGGGGTGATGGTGCCGCTCGATATCAACACCAATCCGCCGTTCATCTCGATGATCAATCCGATGTTCGTCAAGCGCATCAGCCTGCTCGACGGCATCCTGCCCTCGCGCTACAGCTACGCCACCGGCGGCGTGGTGAGTATCGATACCAAAGACGGATGCGAGCAGCCCGGCGGCAGCGCCAGCATGTACGGCGGCCAGCGCAACACGGTCCAGCCGAGCGTGCAGTACGGCGGATGCAACGGTCGGTTCAGCTATTACGTCAGCGCGCTATACAGCCAGAGCAATAGCGCCTTCAGCTCTGCGACGCCGGCTCCCGACGCGATTCACGATCACACCAATCAGGGTCAGGCATTCGGCTTTTTTTCCTATAATCTGAGCCCAACCACCAAGCTGAGCCTGATCACTTCGCTAGCCCTGAGCGACAACCAATTGCCGAACCAGGCTAATCTCGTGCCGCAGTACCAACTGCAAGGTGTTACTAACTATCCATCCGCCGATATCAATTCCTATCTCAACTTCCGCGACTATCTCGGAATCCTGGCGCTGAATGGAGCGCCCGCGCCCGGGCTCAGCTATCAGCTCGCGTACGCCGCGCATTACATCTCGCAAAGCTTCGAGCCGGATAACGTCGGCGAGCTGCTGTACCAGGGCGTAGCCTCGACTGCTTTCCACAGCGATCTCGACAACACACTGGAAGGCGACGTCACTTATCAGTTCAGGAACCATACTTTCGGAACGGGTTTTTATCTCGGCGAGTACGGAGTTGAAGCGGACGACAATTCGTTGGTGTTCGAACTCAATTCCGATGGCACTCAGAAACTACCGCCCGTGCCGGTTGGTGTGATCAACAACGCCAACCGGATTAATCTCTTATCCGGCATCTATCTGGAAGACACCTGGCAGATCACCGAGCAATTCCGCCTAAATGCCGGTATCCGATGGGACCGCTTGAGCGGATTCACCTATAACAACCAGTTCGATCCCTCGTTTAATCTGGTGTACTCGCCGTGGCTCGATACCACGCTTCACGGCGGATTCGCGCGATATATCCAGGTGCCGAGCTTCCAGGGAATTTCGCCCGGCGCTCCTGCAGCGTTTGCCGGCACCACCGGCTCACCGGGTACGGTTACCGGTAGCGTCACTCCCGAAACCGAAGACGATTACGAATGGGATGTCGGCATGGTTCACCAACTGTGGAAGAACGTCACGATTTCCGAAGACGCCTTTTACGAATACACCAGACACTACCTCGACACCGGACAGTTCGGCGAGGTGCCGATTTTCGCGCCGTTCAACTACAAGCACGGTTACATCTGGGGCACCGAGACCGCGATCACATACCATGCGAATAATCTTTCGCTTCAGGCCAGCACCACTATCGGAAGGAACATGCAGAAAGGCGTCGCGACCGGGCAATTCAACTTCGATCCCGACGAGCTGGGTTACATAAACCGCCACTATATCGTGCTCGACCATCAGCCGCTGTATGGCGCCGCAGGCGGTATCAGCTATCGATGGAATTCCTACATGTTCGGACTCAACACGATCTACAGCAGCGGATTACGCGGCGGTTTTGCCGACACCGAAAAGCTGCCGCACGTGGTTCAGACAGATCTGATGGGCCAGAAGAGCTTCCAGGTGCCGCATGTCGGCGAAGTCAGCGATCGGATCACGCTGCTAAACATCTTTGATCGCACCAACCTGATTCGACCGGCTGAAGGGATCGGAATTTTTCAGGCTGCGTACGGTCCCAGGATCACGGTCTACGATACCGTCACGATTCCACTCCCGGCGTGGAATCACTAACCAGGAATTTTTTTGGATCCGAATCGCGATGGCGCGGTAGCTTTGGCGGTGTCATGCCCCGCTACTGGCGGCGCGCAGCGCTCAGGAGGGGAATCTATAAAACCTTCCAGGCGATTGCCGCTCCGAGAACGAACAGCGCGAACGCGAGGAACGTCGAATCGAGCGTGCTCTCGAACATTGTAGTAGAGCCCCCTAACTCATGGGCGCGCGGCGGCTCCGACGGACGCCCCACGCGTCGCGAGGAGCCGCTGCGCCCGCACGGAATCCCTTAGTCAGCTTCCTGGCTGCTTGAAGACTGGCTGGTTCCACCAAACTGCTGCAATAGCTGCACGGTCTGCTGATGCTGCGTCTGTTTCAGCGAGCTCCACTGGGTCAGGAACTGCGAGACCTGCGTGCGTTGCGAGGACGACAGATTGGCCAGGATGTTCTGCGCGATCTTGACCTTCTCGGCCAGCAGATTATTCTGCGCGGTCTCAAGGTTGGTCACGTCGGTCGTAGTGTCCTTGCCGGCGACCAAATCCTGCGTCAGTTGCTGACGCGCGGTGAAAACCGCAGCCACCAGCGTCTTAATGTTGGATTTCTCGCCCGCAACCGCGGCATGCATCTGCTCCGGAGTGATCATGCGATGCACTATCCACGGAACCAAACTGCCGTGGCCGTGCCCATGCCCCATTCCGCCGCCTTGGCCATACGCCATTCCCGATACCAGGGCGGTCAACGCCAGCCCCGCCACCGCACTCGCACCGAAGACCTTTTTGATGGTCATTTGTCCCTTCATCGTCTGCTCTCCTTCTCTCTCACTACCACGGAAAATTCCGTTGATTTCGTTTGTTCTTACAAAACACCCGCTACATCTCGTCTGAATCCGCTTCACCATTTCCCCCGGCAATAATCGAGTTCTGATCCCCTTCGTCCTGCGCCAGCAGGTCGCTGATATAAAGCGCGAACGAGGCCGGCCCGACGGCGGAGTTGCTGGCTTCCTGCCACTGGACCGGAGATTCGGATGAATCCGCGGAATCGTACGCCGACGGCGAAACCGCGTCCGCCGCACCATTTCCACCGAAGGCCGTGATCCTGCCGCACACAAAAGCCAGCACGATCGCCGCCGCCGCCAAGGACCATCCAAGTCTCGGACTGATTAACCGGGGCCGCTGAATCAGCGCAGGCGCCGGCTGCTTCAGAACCGCCACGATGGTTTCCAAATCGCTGGAAAGCTCACGATATCGGCGAGCGCAATTCAGACAACTCTCCAGATGATCACGCTCTTTCTCGGAACCGTCATCGCTGTCGAGTGCGACCAGCGCATTATCGCTGAGGCAGTTTTTCATATTAGGACTCCATCACCTTGCGTAGATGCCGAACCGCCCGGAACAGATGCGTCTTTACGCTGCCCGCGCTCAATCCCAGGGCTTCGGCCACTTCACTGGTCGACCACCCTTCAACGTAGCGCAGCACGAACACATGTCGTTGTTTGGTCTTGAGCTTGCGTAGTTGGTCCCATATCCGCGTCCGACGTTCCCGGGCCAGAGTTTCAGCCTCGCTCGAAGGCACTGCGCCGGCCACGATGTCATCGAGGTCGACGTTCTTGGAGCGGCTCTTCCACCATCCCGAGCGCTGCCGATCGCGGCAGGCGTTGATCGCGACGCGCACCAGCCACGCTTCCCACACGGTCGGCGGCTCCTGCGTACGCAGCCGTTCAAAAGCTCGAACGAAGACCTCCTGCGCGACGTCCTGCGCCTCGTCAGGATCGCGCAGCAGAAGTCTGCACAGCCCGAGGATTCTGGCTTTATGCGCGCGGTAGATGCGATCGTGCTCGAGTACGTTATCGCGCTGATCGCATAAGCTGTTCTGCCCGCTCATCATGCTCCTCACTTCATAAGACGAATCGAAATTGACGAAGGTTACAGGCGCCTCGGCCGGGTCAAGGAACGCGCATCTTGACCTTCCTTAAAGGAGATAGGGTCAGGTACCGTCCCAGGAGTAAGAAAACAAAGTCCAATTATTGAAACTTTGTACCTCGAAAAATCTGCGGTTAACAAATAGAATCACTGCCCAAGGCGTTTGCGATTATTTCTCCTATGTTTGTAACGGAAGCCGGTGTTCTACCGTCTCACCTAGAAGGGGCTTCCCTGCGGGGGAGTCCCTTATCCGCTAGCG
>DATJOQ010000005.1:0-5015 GCA_035506935.1 Binataceae bacterium (SeqCode)
CGCGGTGGGTGGAATCATCTCCCGGCGGCCGCGTTTTGATCGCATTTCCCGAGGCGGGGTTTGGCGATATTGCCGCCAGCCCTGTCCCTATGCTCCGGCTGTGACCAGTTTTTTCGAGTCGCACCCCTTTGACTCGGCCGCCATCAACTCTAAGCTGTGATTACTGGGGTACGCGCGGGTTGGCTGAGCGCTTCGCGCGCCGGACGAGAGTGAAACCAGGCGAGAACTTCCTCAACCTCTATAATCACGACTTCGTGCGTGTCGCGGTTGCGATGCCGGCGGTCCGCGTCGCCGATCCGACGTTTAATTGCGAACAGACCATCGGCCTGATGTGCCAGGCGGCGGAGCGCAAAGCGATGGTCGTGGTTTTCCCCGAGCTCGGGCTTTCGTCGTATTCGTGCGAGGATTTGTTCCATCAACGCGCCCTGCTCGACGCTTCTGAAAATGCGCTGCGCAAAGTACTTGAAGCTTCGGCTTCGCTCCCGATCGTGGCCGCGGTCGGCGCGCCGCTAAGAGTCGACAACCTGCTCTACAATTGTGCCGTGCTGATGAATCGCGGACGGATCCTGGGCGTGGTTCCCAAGACGTACCTGCCCAACTATCGCGAGTTTTACGAAGCGCGGCAGTTCACCTCCGGCGACGTGGCGATACGCGACACGCTCGAAGTTTGCGGACAGCCCGAAGTCCCGTTCGGCAGCCGATTATTGTTCCAGCTCGAGCAGCAGCCGAAGCTGATTTTCCACGTCGAGATCTGCGAAGACCTGTGGGTGCCGATTCCGCCCTCTTCGTACGCCGCGATGGCGGGCGCGACCGTGTTGCTGAATCTCTCCGCTTCGAACATCACGATCGGCAAAGCCGACTTCCGGCGCCATCTGGTGGGCGACCAATCGGCGCGATGTCTCGCCGCGTATCTCTACTCCGCGGCCGGGCCGGGCGAATCCACCACCGATCTCGCCTGGGACGGCCATGCGCTGATTTATGAGAACGGAACGATGCTCGCGGAATCACGCCGCTTCAGCGATCGGCCGCAGGTGGTCTGTTCCGAGATCGATCTCGAGCGGCTGGCCTCCGAGCGGATGAGGCAGAACAGCTTCGGTGAAAGCGTGCGCGCTGTGCAGAGCCATCTGCGGCAATTCCGCACCGTCCGCTTCTCGACCGAACTGCCGCGCGACGCGCGTCTGTTGCCCGAGCGTCGCTACGAACGATTTCCTTACGTGCCGTCGGACGCGAGCACGCGCGACGAGCGATGTCTGGAGATTTATGAAATCCAGGTGCAGGGTCTGGTCAAGCGGCTTCAATCGACCGGAATCCAGCGAGTCGTGATCGGCGTCTCCGGCGGGCTGGATTCAACCCAGGCGCTGCTGGTGTGCGCGCAGGCGATGGATCGGCTGGGCTATCCGCGCGAGCATATCCTCGCGTACACGATGCCGGGTTTTGCCACCAGCGCGCGCACGCTGCAGCAGGCGCGCCGGCTGATGCGCGCGGTCGGATGCCGCGCGCGCGAGCTCGATATCCGTCCGAGCGCGACGCAGATGCTCAAGGAGATCGGGCATCCCCACAACGAATCCAAAGAAGTCTACGACCTGACGTACGAGAACGTGCAGGCGGGCGAGCGCACCAGCCATCTGTTCCGAATCGCGAATCTCGAAAACGCGCTGGTGGTGGGCACCAGCGATCTGAGCGAGCTGGCGCTCGGATGGTGCACCTACGGCGTCGGCGACCATATGTCGCATTACGCGGTCAACGCGAGCGTGCCGAAAACCCTCATCCAGCACGTGATTCGATGGGTCGCGCAGACTAATCGATTGGGTGAGGAGGCCAGCGCAACGCTGAACCAGATCCTCGCGACGCCGATCAGTCCGGAACTGGTGCCTAGCAGCACAAGCGAATCGCAGGAGACCGAAGCGGTCGTCGGTCCCTACGAGTTGCAGGATTTCAACCTCTACTACATTTTGCGCTTCGGCTATCCGCCGCCCAAGGTCGCCTTCCTCTCGTATTGCGCATGGCGCGACCGCACACTCGGCGCGTGGCCCGATATTCCTGCCGAGCATCGACGACAGTACGGCGTCGCCGACATCAAGCAGCATCTGCGGACCTTCCTCTATCGATTCTTCAAGACGAGCCAGTTCAAGCGCAGCTGTGTTCCGAATTCGCCGAAAGTCGGATCGGGCGGCTCGCTCTCGCCGCGCGGCGATTATCGCGCGCCCAGCGATAGCGAAGCCGAAGTGTGGCTGCGCGAACTCGATCTGATTCCCGATAGCGAATAGCGCGCCCCGCCGCTTAAGACAGATCGAACAGAAGGATTTCGGCGTCGGAACTGGCCTTAATATTCAGAAATGGCTCCTCGCTGATGGCGGCGCCGTCGCCCTGCTTCAGCGCGACGCCGTTGACGCCGATTTCACCGCGCGCGATCTGGAGCCATCCGTAGTGTCCCGGACGCAGTTGATGAGTCAAAGTGTTGCCCTGCTCCAATAATCCGACCGAAAGTTCGGCGTCCTGATGCACGGTTACCGTGCCGGCGCGGCCGTCGCGCGCGGCGAGCAGAAGCAATTTTCCGCGTGCGTGGTCGAGGCTGAACGCGTGTTGCTCATATCCCGGAGCGCCGCCCGCGCGCTCCGGCAAAATCCAGATTTGCAGGAAGTGCACCGGCTCTGAGCCCGAATGATTGTACTCGCTGTGCGTGATTCCGGTGCCGGCGCTCATCCGCTGGATTTCGCCCCATCGAATCACCGAGCCGTTGCCCATGCTGTCCTTGTGCTCGAGCGCACCTTCGAGCACGTAAGTGATGATCTCCATGTCGCGATGCGGATGAGTCGGAAACCCGCTGCCGGGCGTCACCCGATCCTCGTTGATCACGCGCAGATCGCGAAAGCCCATGAAGCGCTTATCGAAATAATCGCCGAACGAAAACGTGTGACGGCTGTCGAGCCAATCGAAGCGGGCGCGGCCACGATCTTCCGCTTTGCGTAGGGTAATCACTTGAGACCTCCATTGTTGCGGCTTCGAGTTTGACCGTCGAGTGATGACGGCTCCGACCTGATGACTCTTTCGGCGACACGCGCGGCAGGCACCGCACGCAGGAAGTCGGGAATCAGCGGAAGCATCGCGCGAATCGCGACGCTGGAAGCGTCGAGCAAAAGTTCGCGCGCCGCGCTCCATTCGAATCCGAAATCCTCGCGCAGCCTGGGCGGCAGACGCCCGACGGTTACCAGGTTGAGCGGCTCAAACATCCGCGGCGGAATGAATCCGATTTGCGGATAGAGGATGGCGCGGGCGAGCTCGCGCCCGGTGCCGCTCACCCGAACCGGTCCGTCTATCATCTGCTCCATATATCGCCGGAAGTCCTGAAGCTCAGCCGGGATCAGTGACGCGGGAATCTTGAACAAGCGCGCGATGCGCTTGCTCTGTTGATAGTAACGCTCTTCGTCGGCGGGCGACAGATAGCCGACGTAGCGGCGGTAGAACAGGATCGAGGTATCGATCAAGGTGGCGAGCACCCACAACAAGAGCTCGGGATCGCGAGCGTTGTAGCGCGCGCCAGTCGCGAATCCAGTGGCCGGTTGCGCAAGACGTCCGCGCACGCGCGCATGGATTGAATCGATCTTGCGGTACGCCGCCTGAGCTTCCAGCATGTTCCCGAAATTCAACGCGTGCAGCGCCTCGATCGTCTGTCTCAGACGCTCGATCGGTGCTTGTTTGAAGTTGCTATGAGCGGCCACGCCGGCCGCCACCAGCGGATGAGCGATCTGCATCAGCAGCGCGCGTCCGCCGCCGAGCAGCAGCACCGCCTCACGATTGATGCGCCAGGAAATGCTGTCAGGACCCAGCTTGGCGTGCGCCGAGTGAGGGTCGATTTCAGCGCGTGGGCGCAAGGGCCATACGACTCTATTCGAGCGTCGCGATATCATCACATCGGGCCGGGCACGAACGCCTCTGTACTAGTCAGTCGCGCGAAATATATAAAGCGAAATGATATGTCAGCGCGGCATACGTGTCAGGCTTCTTCCTATCGGCTTGAACTCGCGGCGTATGCCGCCCTAACTTGGGCTGGTAGAGAAAAAAGAACCTAGAGCATCTCTGCGGAGGAAATTCGAATGATCAAACTATACGGCACCTCGAAATCACGCAGCGCCCGCTGCCTGTGGGCGTTGGAAGAGCTTGGCCTCAAGTATGAACACGTCCCGATTGAGGTCTCGAAGGCCAGGACTCCCGAGAATCTCAAGTTGAACCCGAACGGCCATGTTCCGTCGCTCGAGGACGACGGGCTGGTGTTATGGGAATCGATGGCGATCAATCTCTACCTGGCGGAGAAATACGGCAAGAATTCACTGTGGCCCACGACGATCGAAGACCACGGCACGACCTATCAGTTGAGCTTCTGGGGCATGACCGAGGTTGAGCCGCATCTGATCATGGCACTGCGCCATCGCATCATCTTCGCGCCCGAGCAGCGCAACGAACAGATCGCGCAGCAATCGGTCGACGCGTTGAAAGCGCCGTTCAAAGTCCTCGACGATCGTTTAAAGGGCCGTGAGTACCTGCTGGGCAAGGAGTTCACGATTGCCGATCTTAATGTCGCCGGGATCATGAGTTTTGTAACTATCCTCAAGCTCGATCTTTCGGCGACACCGAACACGCAGAACTGGCTGCAAAAATGCCTTGGGCGCGACGCCTTTCAGCGCGCACGCAGCAAGCCTTAGAGACGCCGCTGATGCCGGGTAGATTTTTCTGCCGCGAGTAGCGCCGGGCGCGAGTGAGACAGGACATCCTTCAGTCCGCTGACATCCTGCTGAAGGCTTCGATCGCCGGGATGAGCCCGCAATAAACCTGCGATGAGCGCCAACAACCTGACGATCCTGGGCCGGTTAGGCGTGGCGCTCGCGCTCGGCATGCTGATCGGGCTCGAACGCGGCTGGGAGCTGCGCGAACTGGCCGAGGGGAAGCGAATCGCGGGATTTCGCACCTTCGGCCTTATCAGCCTGCTCGGCGCGCTGACGATTCTGCTGCCTTATCAG
>DATJOQ010000006.1:0-8504 GCA_035506935.1 Binataceae bacterium (SeqCode)
GATCGCTGGCGTGAATGATCTGACGCTGAAGATTTGAGATGTCGACCTCGTCGTAGTCGACGATACCGATCGTGCCGACACCGGCGGCGGCCAGATAAAGTCCCGACGGCGAGCCCAACGCGCCTGCGCCGAGCAGCAGCACCTTGGCGTCGAGCAGCCTGGCCTGTCCCTTCTCGCCTACCTCCGGAATCACAAAGTGGCGCGAGTAACGCACCAACTCGTCCTGCGTGAATTGGCGGTCAGCCACCCACGGCAGTCCCTTTTCCTTCCACGCGTTGAAGCCGCCCTGCAGATTGTAGAGATTCTCGTAGCCCATCTCGCGCAGATTGCGCGCAGCCAGGAGCGAGCGAGTACCGGAAGCACACTGCACGATGATCGCGGTCTTGCGGTCGGGAACTTTCTCCTCGACCCGCAGCTCCAGGAAACCGCGCGGAATACCGAGCGCCTGCGGCAGATGTCCCTGGCGCCACTCGTCGCTCTCGCGCACGTCGAGCACCACGGTGCCCGGCTTTTCCAGCATCTGCCGAGCTTCCTCGACCGCGATCTGCTTAATCTCGGCGCGCGCTTCGTCGAGGATACCCTTTGAAGTCTTAGCCATATAGTTCACCCGCTTCGCCCGCCGGCGGAGCCTTTGATTCAATTCAGGAGTAACTCAGACGGCCGCAAGCCTCAGCCGATTACGCCAATCTAACCACGTTCGAGGCAGGCTGCAGCGCTTCAACAATATTATACATTACGGCTCTTCGAAGGGTATGCCGTGCTTCTCACAGAGCTCGCGCAATTGGCGCACGATCCGCTCGCTGCGCGCAAGATGGGCGATCGCGATGAAGTTGGCGAACAATACCGCCAGCAACGCCCCAGTCGCCCAGTACATATGGCCCATCGGGTCGCCGCCGTGAAGCAATCCGACGCCTTTGCCATAAGCGATAAACAGCGCGACCAGCGCCATTGCCGTGAGCGCGATCGTAACTCGTGTCATTGCGCGATTCGCCTGATTCCGAACGCCCGGGTGGTTCCGGCCAGCAAACTATAGGTGCCGTTAAGATTTACAGTCAAGGTTAACGGCTCGGTACGCAGATCGGCGCGGAGTCTCTGAATCAGCGCCTATCGCTCGGCCGACATCGCTGCCCGCAATATCGTGTCTGGCGCAGGCTGCTCCCGATAATAGCGTGACGTGAAGATCCAGCGCACGACGCCGTCGCGATCGATCAGGAAAAAAGCGGGGATCGCATTGTCCGGATCGCCGTTGCGATGGTGCTGAATCAGTCCGAGCGGTCCAAGCAGCGATTCGTGTGAGTCGTCCAGTAGCGGAATCGAAGTGTGGAGGAATCCTCCGAGACGCTTGCTTCGCTCGATAGGGTCGGTGCTGATCGCAATCAGCGCAATTCCGGCGCGGCTGAAGTCGGCCGCGCGAGCGTTCAACTCCTGCAGTTCCAGCCGCGCAAACGGACAAAAATCGCCGCGATACACCACGATCAACGCGCCCCACCTGCCGCGCAAATCCGCCATCCGGCGGATCACACCGTTCTGGTCGATCAGCGCGAAATCGGGAAAGCGATCGCCGGGCTTGAGCTTGAGTGTGAACGGCGGATTGAGCGTCGCGCGCAGTGTATAGCTGACGAACCTGCCTGCACCCACTCCAATTACCACGCTTGCCAGGAAGCCAAATCCGGCGATCGCGAGCTTGGCGTGCGGCGACCATATACCAAGCCCGATGCCGAAACTGACGATCGCGGATACCAGCGACGCGCCGAGCAGGAGGTAAGCGAGGTAAGGGATTCGCTGATGAAGCCCTAGCGAGGGCGAGAACCAGAAATTTAGCAGCACATACGCGTAGAGTACGACCGCCGCAGCCAGTGCGCCCAAGGAAATTATTATTCTAAGCGGCTGTCCGGGCGGCGGCGTCCAGTCAGTTTCCTGCTCTTCAACCGCGACCACTTCGTCCGCTTCATTCGCGGGAACTGGTTCCATGGTATGTGGTGATGGGTCGGTCATCGGTCGAAGATAATGCGTGCCCCCCATTTCCCGTCAGCTTCGCGCGCAACCCTTAACTGATGATACGTCACGGCTTTGAGCTCGCCGCGAAACTCATGGCGCGCCGAATCGAAACGCTCTCCACTCAGGCACGCAGTGAGTTCGCCGCCGCGCGCTGCGATCTTGGCCTCGCGCCAGATGAATCCATCGATCAGGAATAGATTCAGCGCCGCCGCCAGCAGATCATGCATCAAGTCGCGATCGTCGTCGGCCGCCACCCTGATGGTCCGAGTTTCAGTCGCGAGAACTTCCTCGGTCCCAACCATCAAGCGCGCCAATGCCAGGACCGCACGGCCGAAAACCTCCTCACGCGAAGCGGCGATAACTTCTATACCGACGTCGCCGGTGTGCTCGAACTCGATAAACTTTTCTTCATCCACGAAATTCAGATCGCCACGATCGAAGCGCTTTCTACTTCTTGCCTTCCTTGAGCTGGCGTTTCCAATCCAGCCGTCTGGCTTCAGCGCCCGCGGCTTCAGCTTCTTTGATCATTCCTTTCTTCTGGTAAAACATGCTGAGATTGGTGAATGCCAGAATGTCGTCGGGATTGTGCTCGATCGAGCGCTTGGTCAACTCGATCGCGGAGTCCAGATCGCCCTTGGCCTGATAGCACATCGTGAGGCCGTGGATCGCATCCTCGAATTTCGGATCCAGCTCGAGCGCCTGCTGGTAGAGCGCGATCGCCTCGTCGAACTTGTCTTCGGCATAGAAATCGACGGCGTCGTCGCAAAGCTGTTCCTTGTCGGCCATCAGAGCCTCCGCGCGCGAGAATTCTAAGTCGTCCCGCCCATAATAAACCCACCGGCGGTAGAATTGTACGGCTGATCGATGCGGCGCTGCAGCCGGCGCCCGTGCTACGATATTGCGCGCTTGATGCTCACCGAAAATATCGATTAAGCGAGGCGAATCGGATGGACCAGAAAAAGCAGCAACCGGTGGCCGTGATCGTGGGAATCGGACCAGGACTTGGTGCCGCGCTGGTGCGGCGGTTCGCGCGCGAATATCGCGTCGCGATGATCGCCCGCAGCCCCGATTATCTGAACCAGCTCGCGGGCGAACGCGCCGGGGGCGGAAACGTTGCCGCCTATCCCGCCGACGTCGGACGCGAGGATCAAGTTGCCGCCGCGTTCGACAAGATTCGCCGCGAATTGGGGTCACCCCAGCTATTGCTGTACAACGCGGGCGCCGGGCCGTTCGGCGCGATCGCGGAGATTTCACCGGAGCAGTTCGAGAACTGCTGGCGCATCAACACCTTCGGCGCGTTCCTGTGTGCGAAGCAGGTCATCGGCGAGATGGTCGCGCGGGGGCACGGCGTGGTGCTTTTCACTGGCGCAACTGCGGGTGTGAAGGCCGGTGCGCGCTCGGCGGCTTTCGGCTCTGCCAAGTTCGCGCTTCGTGGCCTGGCGCAATCGATGGCGCGCGACCTCGGGCCCAAGGGCATTCACGTCGCGCATATCAATGTCGACGGTGTGATCGACATTCCCGGCCGCAGCTATGCCGGGATGAAATCAGAGGACATGTTGAAACCCGATGCGATCGCCGAAACCTACTGGCATCTGGCGCATCAGGATCGCAGCTCGTGGACGATGGAACTCGAGGTGCGCCCGTTCAAGGAAAAATTCTGATTACTTGATCGGGTCGATCAGAACTCCTGGATTCAAAATTCCGCGCGGATCGAGCTCGCGCTTGGCCGCTTTGAGCGCGCGCGCGAAACCGTCGGGCCGCTGGCGGTCGTACCAAGGACGATGGTCGCGGCCGACCGCATGATGATGCGTGATCGTGCCGCCCATCCGGATTAGCGTATCCGACGCCGCCAGCTTGATCTCGTTCCATTGCTCGAGCTCGCTGCCGCGTCGTCCCGGCGCGAGAATCGTGTAGTACGGCGCCGGACCATCCGGATACACGTGCGTGAAGCGGCAAGTCACCGTGCCCGTGCCGCAGACTTTGACCACCGCGCGATGCGTCGCTTCCATCACCTGCGCATGAAAATCGGCGAAGCGGTCCCACGTGATAGCGGTCTCGAAAGTTTCGCTAATCACGCTCATCGCGACCAGTACGTCGCGGACGTATGGCGCATTGAGGAAAGTTCTGCGCCAGGCGCCGGCCGCACCTTCCTGTGATACTCCGCTGTCACTGCTGGTCTTCACCGGTTCCGCCGGGATCTTGCCGCCATGATCGGCGCAGCACTCAAGCGCGCGCGCGATCCACGCATCAAGGTTGTGATCGGCCGACTCGAACGCCAGCACCAGGATAGCCTGGCTGCCGTCGCCGGCCCCCGCCGATAAAGCCTCGCCCGGATCGAGCAGGCGGCAATTCGCCGGATAGAGGCCGGCTTGCGAGATCGCGCGCGCAGCGTTCGCGCCCGAGATGAAATCGGGGAACGGCACCGACGTTGCCGCGCGCATCGTGGGACGGTCCTGCAATCGCATCCAGGCCTCGGTGATGATCCCGAGCGTGCCTTCCGATCCGATAAACATCCGATCCGGACTCGGCCCCGCGCCCGATCCCGGCAATCGCCGCGACTCGATTATTCCCGTGGGCGTCACCACCCGCGTTGATTCGACGAAGTCGTCGATATGCGTGTACAGCGTCGCGAAATGCCCGCCCGAGCGTGTCGCGATCCATCCGCCGAGCGACGAGAACTCAAACGACTGTGGAAAATGGCGCAGGGTGAGCCGATGAGGGCGGAGCTGATCCTCCAACGCCGGACCCATCACGCCCGCCTGGATTCGCGCGGCGCGCGACGCGCGATCGATTTCCATCACTCTGTCGAGATGGCGCAAATCAATCGTGACCACGGCCTTATAGCGATCGTCGTCGAGCGGCCCGACGCCGCTCACCACGCTCGAGCCGCCGCCGAACGGAATCACCGCGGCGTTGGCGCCGTCGCACCATTCCATCAGTCGCACGACGTCCTGCTCCGTACGCGGAAAACCGATCACGTCGGGCGGATTACGAAAATCGCGGCGGAACATCCGCACGCCGTCACTGTACGAGCGGCCGTAGGTATGGAACGCGCGATCGTAGCGATCGGTCGAGCAGATCGCGGCCAGCGTTGATGGCGGTGACAGGCGCGGCGGGCGCAAGTCGATCTCATCCAGGGTCGGCGGCGGTGCGATTTTCAGTTCGGCCACGCCGAACCGCTTCGCCATCTTCTCCGCCAGCCGCTGCTGCTGCTCCGGATTCGGTCCTTGATCCTCGTAGCCCCAGCCCCAGAACTTGAGCTTGCGCTCGGCCATAGACGCTCCTGCCTGTTGCGGTTACCGATTCGCTCAACTGCGCGAACGATTACGCGATCAACCCTTCAACGCAGATTCCATCTTCGCGCCCTCGCGTTTTCTGAATGCCACCGCCACGCGCAAGCGCTCGAGATGCTGGTCGACAGTCTTGCCGCCCTGCTTGATCTTGTGCGTGGCGAAGAAATCACGGACCTCATCCTCGAGCGTCGCCAGCGTCACCACGCCCTCGCACATCCGCGGGATCGAATTCTCCGGGTAGCGCTCGACCATCTTGTCCCAGTTCTGTTTGAGGAAGCGCCAAGCTTGTTCGCGGCACACGGTGTTGTACAGCAGCGAATGCAGCAGGTACGGCGCGTTCTGCGTGCGCACTTCGCCGCTGAGCGTCATCTCCATCGTGGCGCGCAGCAGCTCCGGACGGCGAAAACCCGCCAGCGAGAACAAGTAGCGCTGCTCTTCCTGGGGAGTGCGCGCGGCCTTGAAGTTATCTTTGAACTCGCGATATTCGCTCTCGCCGCCGTTGTAGGACAGAATCGAAATCAGCGCTGGCACCAGGTTGCGATCAACCGAAGACGGGTCGCGGCGGTAGTTGGCGTAAAGCTCTTTCGCGCGCTCCCAACATTGTCGGTCAGCGCCGAGAGTGCCAAGCGTGCCGACGATCAGCGCGCGCAACTGGCTCTGCAACTCGTTCTCGCCGCGCTGCGGCGTCCATCCCAGGCGTGCCGCCGCGGCCGATAGCAGTTCGCGAATCATCGCTTGCAACGCGGGACGCGCGGCCTCGTCTGCCACCAGATCGAGATAGTTGAACGCCGCGAGCAGCGCGCGCCATACGTTGAGATCGCTCTCGTCGCGAAACAGCCGAGCCATCTTGAGAAACTCGGAAAGCGGCGTGAGTCCCGCGACCACCGCCGCCCAGGTATCGCTGACCAGCGCGAAACGCTCCACTGCCGCGAGTTCTCCGAGCGCCGAGGTCAACGCACTCAGCACTTCGGGCGCGTAGCGCGCGCGATAAAATCCGTGGCCGCCTTCGTTTACCAGTCCCCATTCAATTTTGCCGGGAACCTCGAGCGTGGTTTCGCTGTCGTTCAGCAACACCTTGTGCGTGCTCACGCCGCGATCGGTGCGAACCTTCACCATCACCGGCACGTGCCAAAGCTGAGCCTCGGGCTGGCTTGACGCCAGATATGTGAATCGACGTTGACTAAGGATCAGACCGCGTCCATTCGGCGCGACGCTCACGCTCACGATCGGGAATCCGGGTTGGAAGATCCACGAATCCATCAACTTGCGCACCGGCTGCGCGGACGATTCCTCGAGCGCGTCCCACAGATCGGTGGTTTCGGCGTTGGCGTATTCGTGCTTGCGCAGATACAGCGAGATCCCTTTGCGAAATTCCTCCGCGCCAAGGTACTGCTCGAGCATCCGCAGCACCGCCGCACCTTTCTCATAAGTCAGGATGTCGAACATGCCGCCTGCTTCACTGGCGGCGCGCACGGTGTATTCGATCGGGCGCGTGCTTTGCAGCGCGTCGGTCGCCATCGCGGAGGCCCGTGACACGCAGAAGCTGACCCAGCGCTGCCATTGCGGCTTCCACGCGTCGACCGCGAGCATCTCCATGAAGGTCGCGAACGCTTCGTTGAGCCAGAGCCCGTTCCACCATTTCATCGTCACCAGATCGCCGAACCACATGTGTGCGTTCTCGTGCGATACCACGTCGGCCACGCGCTCCAGCTCGGAGCGCGAAGCGCTTTTTTCGTCGACCAGCAAGGCGGTTTCGCGAAAGGTGATCGCGCCCAGGTTTTCCATCGCGCCCGAGGCAAAATCAGGAATCGCGATCAGGTCGAGCTTGTCGCCCGGATATTTTATCCCGTAGTAATCGGCGAAGAATTTTAGCGAGAAAGCCCCGATCTCGCGCGCCCAATTGGTCAGCGCTCTTTTGCCCGGCACGTGAACGATTCGAAGTGGCGCGCCGTCGACCTCCACCGCATCGGTGAACTCGAATTCGCCGACCACGATCGCGACCAGGTAGCTCGACATCCGGATCGTTTCCTTGAAATTGATCTCCTTCTTGCCGTTGCCGAGCCGCCGTTCACTCTCGATCGCGGTGTTGCTTATCGCGGTTAGCTTTTCATCTATTACCAGGCTTACTTTGAAAGCCGCCTTCGCCGCCGGCTCGTCCCAGCACGGGAACGCGCGGCGCGCATCGGTCGCTTCGAATTGGGTCGCGGCCACTCGATGGGCCTGGCCGGACGAATCCTGGTACTGGCTGCGATAAAAACCGTGCAGCTTGTCGTTGAGGATCCCGCGAAACGCGATCGTCAATCGCCACGGGCCGGTCTCGAGCGGCTCGGAGAAGCGCAATCGCGCGCGCTCGTTGGCTGCGTCAAGCTCAATCGCTGTCGCGGTCAGCTTGCGCCCCGCACGTTCTACCGTGGCGCTGTCCAGTTCCAGCTCGATCGCATTGAGCACTATGTCCGCGGTCGCCTGATGCACCATTACGGCGACGACTTCCTCGCCGGTGTAGGTGAACGACTGCAAATCCGGAATCAGGCGAATTTCATAAAGGTCCGGCGTTACCGCGGTCGGCAGCTTATAATCGTCGACGGTGACGCTGGTCACCGCCGCTTCCTGATCGTGCATCGATGGTGTCCTTCCTTTAGCGGCAAGCTTGGCACAACTGGCAAGCGGTTTGAACCATTAATGATGTCCCCCGCGTGTGACTAGCGTCCGAATTGCGCGGCTCTGCTATCAAGGGCGTGAAATTTCTTCAGTGGGCCGCAGCCGCTGGTTCGCGCGCGAGCTCAGCGAACGTGGTTAATCGCACGCTGTGCGCGTCCAGCGCGGCGCGAACCTTCGCGCTGGTCAGCAGTTCGACTTCTCTCTGCGCAGCAGGGGAGGGCGGCAGACCGCCGATATCGGCGGCAGGATGGAAATAAACCTCAGTGATACCTTTGGGCAAACGCGCGATCACGCCCTGCAGATATTCTTCGCTCAGATTGCCGCTTTGATGGAGCCCGAATAGCCAGTCGCTCGAGCGAATCCCGCGCTCAACCATCCTGCGGCGCGCGCGCGCCGACAGCGAGCGGAAGATCGCCGCTTCGATCAGCTTGCGCCCGGTATTATCCCGGGCCAAGGCGAGCGTGGTGAACACCCGCTCGCGCGGCAATCGGATACAGGGAACAAGATATTCGGCCGCGAGCTCGAACAGGATGTCGGCCACCACCGGATGAACGT
>DATJOQ010000007.1:0-3869 GCA_035506935.1 Binataceae bacterium (SeqCode)
GTATCAGCCGCTTCCTGATTCTTAAGGAGCGCGGCAAGCTGCCGCCCGGGCTGAACGGCAGTCCTATCCGCAAGATCGGATACTTCGGCTGGAAGACCTGGGAGCTGCATTTCGAAGATTTCCGCCTGCCGGCGTCTGCCCTGCTCGGCGAAGAGGGACAGGCGTTCTATCGCGCGATGGGCGGGCTTAACGTCGCGCGGGTGCATACCGCGGCGCGCGCGATCGGGCTTGCGCGCGGCGCGCTGGAAGATTCGATCAAGTATGCGCACCAGCGGGTGCAGTTCGGCCGGCCGATCGGCAAATTCCAGGTGATTCGGTTCAAGCTGGCCGAGATGGCAACCGAGATCGAGGCGGCGCGGCAATTGATGTATTTCGTCGCCACTGAAACCGACGCCAAGCGGCGATGCGAAAAGGAAAGCTCGATGGTGAAGCTGTTCGCCAGCGAGATGGCCGAGCGCGTGACCAGCGAAGCGATCCAGATCCACGGCGGCTACGGCTACACCAAGGATTTCGCGGTCGAGCGTTACTGGCGCGACGCGCGCCTGACCAAAATTTTCGAAGGGACTTCGGAAATCCAGAAACGAATCATATCTGACCGATTGCTGGACGATCTGAAATAGAGATTTGAAAACCGTTTAGCTGACGGAGTGACTATTGAAATGACTATTGAGATAAGCGCATTGACCGGCAAGGAAAATTATTTCGAGGACTTCAACGTCGGCGATATCTACGAGCACGCGCGCGGCAAGACCGTCGAAGCGATCGACAACGTGCTGATCACCAACCTGGTGATGAACACCGCGCAGGCGCACTTCAACGAGCATCAGATGGAATCGACCCCGCTCAAGCATCGCATAACCTTCGGCGGCGTCACGGCGTCGCTGGTGATCGGGCTCGCGATGCAGGACACGGGCGAGAACGCGCTGGCCGAGTTGGCGCTCGACAAGGTGCGCTTCAAGACGCCGGTGTTCCACGGCGATACGCTGTACGCGTTCACCGAAGTTTTGGAAAAGCGCGACAGCGATCAGCCAAACGCGGGCCAGGTGAAGTTCCGGCACTGGGGCGTGAATCAGGATGACGAGGTAGTGTGCGAAGCCGAGCGGCTGGTGCTGGTGAAGAAGCGCGGCTATCAGCCGAAGAAATGAGCGGCGGCGCGAAATCCTCCGGCGCGCTCAGCGGGCTCAAGGTTATCGACCTGACCCGGATGCTGGCCGGGCCGTATTGCACGATGATGCTCGCCGATCTCGGCGCCGAAGTGCTCAAGGTCGAACCGATCGGCGGCGATCCGATACGCAACTTCGGGCCGTGGTCCTCCGACGATCGGTTGAAGGTGCTGGGCGGCTATTTTCAGAGTATCAATCGCGGCAAGAAGAGTATCGTGCTCGACTACCGCAAGCCCGAAGGGCGCGAGGTACTGAAGCGGATGGTCGTCGACGCCGACGTTATCGTGGAAAATTTTCGCGTCGGCGTAATGGATCGCTTCGGCCTGTCGTACGAATCGCTGCGCGAGATCAATCCGAAACTCATATACGGCAGCGTGCGCGGTTTTGGCGATCCGCGCACCGGCGCGAGTCCGTACATGAATCGCCCGGCGTATGACGTCGTGGTACAGGCGATGGGCGGGCTGATGAGCGTGACCGGGCCGTCGGCCGACCAGCCGATGAAGGTCGGGCCGGGAATCGGCGATATCGTGCCGGCGATGATGCTCGCGATCGGGATTCTTGCCGCGGCGTGGCATGCGCAGCGCACCGGCGAGGGGCAGTTCGTCGACGTCGCGATGTACGACGGCGTGCTGTCGCTGTGCGAGCGGATCATCTATCAGTACACGCTGCAGGGCACGGTGCCGGTGCCGGAGGGGAACTCGGTCTCGTTCATCTGCCCCTACGATCTGTTTCCGGCAAGCGACGGATGGGTCGCGATCGCGGCGCCGACCGATAATCATTGGGCCGAGCTGGCGCGCGTGATGGGCACGCCCGAACTGGGAACCGATCCGCGCTTCGCCACCAATAACGCGCGGGTCAGGCACGCGCCTGAAGTGCGTTCGATGATCGGTGAATGGACCAAGGCGCGCAGCAAACGAGAAATCGTGGATTTGCTCGACGGCGTGCCCTGCGGACCGGTGAACACCGCGCCCGACATCCTCGACGATCCACATATCAAGCAGCGCGACATGATCGCGCGATTGGAGCATCCGGGACTCGACCGGCCGCTTCCGGTGGTGGGCTCGCCGATCAAGATGACTGGAACTCCGACCGCCGTGCGCCAGCGCGCGGCGCTGCTCGGCGAGCATTCGGAATCAATCCTCGCGGCCTTGGGTTACAACCACGATCAGATAGCTAAACTTGCAAGCGACGGCGTGGTGGTGCTGAACCATCCGGTTGCAAACAAAAAAGGATGAAAAGCGATGCGTCTTAGAAGATCTGAATTATCCACTCCGGCGAGCAGCGAAAAGATGATGGAGAAAGCGGCGGCCAGCAGCGCCGATTTCGTCTTCCTCGATCTCGAGGACGCGGTCGCGCCGAATCAAAAGGCCGAGGCGCGCGGCAAAGCGGTCACGGCGCTGAAAACGCTGGATTGGGGCAAGAAGACGCGCGCGGTGCGGATCAACGGCGTCGACACGCAATACGCACACGAAGACATAATCCAGATGGTCACCGAGGCGGGCGACCATATCGATATCATCATCATCCCCAAGCCCAAGGCCGCGCGCGACGTATGGTGGGTCGACACGCTGATCACGCAGCTCGAAACCAAGCTCGGACGCAAGCATCAGATTAAGCTCGAAGCGCTGATCGAGGAAGTCGAAGGGTTAATCAACGTCGAGGAGATCGCGCGCTCGAGCGCGCGGCTCGAGGCGCTGATCTTCGGGCCAGGTGATTTCTCCGCGTCGCAGGGCGTGCGGCTGGGCTATTTCAGCAAATATCCGGGCGACGCGTGGCACTACGCGCGCAACAAGATCGTGGTCGCGTGCCGCGCCGCCGGTATCGAGGCGGTCGACGGTCCGTACGCGGATTTTAAAAATCCCGAGGGCTATCGCGAAGACGCGACGCGCTCGATGATACTCGGCTTCGTTGGCAAGTGGGCGATTCATCCGAGCCAGATCGATATCGCCAACGAGGTCTATTCGCCGACGCAGAAAGAGGTCGACTACGCGCGCAAGGTGACTACCGCATACGCGAAGGCGGAAGCGGAAGGCCAGGGAGCGATCGCGATCGATGGCGTGTTGATCGACGTGGCGTCGGTGCGCGGGCTGCGCAATATCGTGGCGAAGGCGGATCTGATCGGCATGTGAGCGCGTGAATGACGAATCATGTCGATTAACTGCTGCTTTTGCGCCGTCTCTGACATCCCCTCTCCCTGATTCTCTTGCTCCCCCTCCCAGGCCAGGGAGAGGGTTGGGAGAGGGCGCACCTCCGCCTCACAAACGAAGCTTCGCGGTCAGCTCGGTCATCGTGTTCACCGCGTTGGTTATCTGATCGCTCTGCGAAATTATCAGCGTTCCATCTTGCGTGTTCGCATCCTTGAGCGCGATCTGATCCGCCCGCAAGTCGGGCAGATGATCGAGTCGCGCCGATGTGCCCCGTAAACTCTCCGCAAGCACACCCAGCGTCGCTTCGACGTGCTCGGTAAACGCGCGCACCTGCTGCACCGCCGCCGCCACCGGACGCGCGTGATACACACCCGCCTCCAGCGCCATCGCCGCCAGCCCCAGCCGCCGCGAGGACGCCAGCAGCCGTACCGCGGTATCGAGCCCGGCCTCCGATCGCACCGGCTCGCCGTACAGCCGCTCGACCGAGGCTTCCGCGTTGGCGCGCGCGAGCCTGGCGCCCATGCGATACGCGGAGAGCACCGTATGCGCCTGCGGATGC
>DATJOQ010000008.1:0-3112 GCA_035506935.1 Binataceae bacterium (SeqCode)
CGCCACCCGATCGGCGCGCGCGTTGGAGATTCCACGCGCGAAGACCTCGGTTGCGGCCGCCGTACCGTTAACCGGCAGCACCGCCATGTAGGACAGGTTGGTGAAAAGATAGAGCAGGATCACGATCCCGGTGCCGAAGGCGAGCGCGAGCGGCAGGTCGCGTCTGGGGTTTCGTGCTTCGGCCGCGGTGAAGGTGGCGCCGGCCCACGCATCCGAGGAGAACAACCCACCCACCATCGCGGCGCCGAACGCGCTCATCAATCCGATCGACAGCGGGCGCGTGCCGAAAAACGCGGCCGCGCTGCCGAAGTTGCTTTTGAGCGCGACGTGGCTCGGCGCGATCAGCAGCCCGAGCGCCGCGATCAGTATCAGCGACAGAATCTTGAAGCTGGTGAAGACGTTCTGTACCTGGCGCCCGGTATCGAGTCCGCGGAGATTGATCGCGGTCAGAATCGCGATCACCACGATCGCGTAGAGCCGTTCGCTCGAAAGCGTGACGCCGCCAAGCGCGATGGTTGCGCCCAGCGCCGGCCATACAACCGCGGCGAAGCGCGCGAAGGCGACCGCCACCGCCGCGATCGTACCGGTCTGCACCACCAGCAGCAGAGTCCATCCGAACAGGAAGGCGCTGAGCGCGCCGTACGCTTCGCGCAGGTAGACGTATTGGCCGCCCGCCTGCGGCATCATCGCCGCCAGTTCGCCGTAGGCGAGCGCCCCCGCGATCGTCATCAGCCCGCTCACCAGCCACACCGCCAGCAGCCCGGCGGGTGACCCGACGTAGCGCGCAATATCGGCCGAAACGATAAAGATACCCGAGCCGATCATCGACCCGGCCACGATCATCGCCGAGTCGAACAGCGAGAGGACCGGCTTCAGCTCAGCGTCAGGCGCGGTCGCGGCGCTGCTTTCAGACCGGATCGCCATGTTCGCCGCTCCACATCACCATCATCCCCCGATTTAATCGGCTCGCCCGCTTTCGCTCGATTGATCGCGCTTCGGTTGATCTTCAGGCCAAAAGGGACTTAGTTTCTAGCTCGTAAGCCCGCTCAGCGCTACTCCGAGGAGAGAAATCATGCCGACCAAGAAAGTCGCGAAGCCGCCGCGCTCGCGCCCCGCGCGCAGCGCCTCGGCGCCGGCAGCTCAACTAAAGCAATTACGCTCGACGGTGCAAGAGCTGCGCAAGAAGCTAACCCAGGCAGCTCACAAACGCCGGCTCGACGTGCGCGTGATCAACGAGGCCAAGCGCGCGCGAGCACAGGTGTCGAAACAGATGAAAATGCTGCGCGAGCAAGGGCGCAAGCTTGCGGGCGAGCTCAAGAGCGCGCTGTCCGAGAGCGACAAACGTCACAAGGCACGCGAGGCCGCGTTGGCCAAGATCGCCGAGCTCAAGGCTGACTTGACGCGCAAAACCGGCGAGCTCAAGCGCAAATCCTATGAGCTCGCGGAGCTGGCCCGCGAATCCGCCGCCAAGGCCCGCGACATTATCGAGGAGAAGGCGCCGCCGGCCGCTTCAAATAAGGCGGCGGCGCCTGCACCCCTCGACGTCAACCCCGCGGACGCCAACCTATTGGTAGGCGTCGAGGCGGAGCGGCAGACAACGCCAGACGAGCACGATGGCTAGCGTCGCTGTAGAGAGGTCCTGGTTGGTGCCTGCGCTTCGATAAACGAAACGCAGGCTCTGTCAAATCGCCTCACTTCGTCGGTGAAGCCATGGGGCTTGCAGACTCAGCCGGCGCAGCAGGAGTCGCCGTTGCGGCAGCCGCTGGCGCAGCCGGTGCTGCCGATGATGCTGCCGCGGCGGGCGCCGGCGGCGCGGTTTCTTCGTTATGCTCGCACGCGGCGGTGGCGAACAGCAGCCCCGCCAAAACCAGGATCAGGAATTTGCGCATCGCTTCCTCCTTGGACTGTTCACTCAGGCTACGCAACGGCACAAGCATAAGCCGTGTGGTTAAAGTCTACGGTCCACGCGTAGAAGCATCAACAAATCGTTTCGCGCCGCTCCGAGCGATGATCGAGCTATCCGCGGGTCGCGGATGTTAATAAATATTGTTCTTTTCTAGCATGTTTTAGCACTGTCGTTTTGCTTATTGATGCGCTAGCGGCTACACTGCCTCGCAGCGTCGGTCGTGAGGAGGAGGTGTAGTGGTGGAACGATGGCGCTCCGGTAGCACGAATTCTTTCTTCGGCTCCTCGAGAGCCACAATCAGCGAGCCCGAACTCGATATGAGACGCACGGCGCCGCCGCGTCGCACCGGTCGCGTTGCGGGTCTGCTTGCCGCATGGCATTGGCTCGCGCCCGGCCACTCCGCGATGGGGCAGCCGGCTCGTTCGGTCGATCGCGAGCTCGAAGAATCCTGGCCTTCGTGGAATTTCTAGCGTCGCGACAAGCGTCGTAGCGCGCCCGCGATTCCGAGATCGCCGATAGGACTCTCTGACTACGCGCCATCAGGGCGGCGCGCAGGCGCTTGCCGCCCGTTGGCGATCAACTGCCCAGCGCCGCATCGACCTCGGCAGTGGTTACCGGTTCGCCTCGTTGCATCCGGGCAATCAGATCGTCGAGTCCGACGGTCTCCATCAGATAGAGCTGTCGTCCCGAGCCCTTGGTCGTATCCGCGTCATGCCTGAGCTCGGCCGCCGCCATCTGCATATCGCTCAGCGTGTATACGGTGCCCTTCGGCAATGATTCGGGTCTGGAGATTCCAATCGGACCCGCCCATGCCATCGAACCGGCAGCAAAAAACAACGCGGCTGAGAAGGTCGCGATCTGGTGCGCTTTCATAAAGCCCTCCCGTCACAAAATCTCGCGGCGGCCTCGTCGTGAGGACCACCACAGCTTTTATGATTTGGGAATCCTGGTGCGCGGAAAAGAAACTATTGGGGGGCTGCTCAAGGCGTTGGTAAATGACGCGCCGCAGCACATCTGAGCAAGGTTGATAGAAGCTCAGGTCAGCAGCGCCGCAAAACCATCGACGCAGCTAAAATAATCGCCAACTTGCGACATCGCCCGGGAATCGACCAGGTTGTTGAGCGACGCTTTGAGGGTTCGACGCTGGCGTCACCCTGCCAGCGTCGTGCGGAGGCGATGCGGTGTGCGCGGGAATCGCGCCCGGCG
>DATJOQ010000009.1:0-7868 GCA_035506935.1 Binataceae bacterium (SeqCode)
GCGAGAAAATCCAGGTCCACGAGCTTTCCCCGAGCTGAAACGGCAGTATCAGGAGGAAGCCGACGGTCAAAAACACGATCGCCGAGGCCACCCACTGCGCGATTCGCCCACGCAGCAGCGTCCACCATCCCAGTACTGGAAGGAACATCAGCGCCTGAGGCTTGACCAGCGCCGCCATCGCCGCCAGCGCCCATCCCAGCTCGAATTCCTCGTCGAGCACCATCGCCATGCTGAGCAGCATCAGCAGCGCCGGCACCGAATCGCTCTGTCCCCACGCGAGCGTATCGAACAGCAGCGCCGGATTCAGTGCGAACAGCAGCATGCCGATCCAGGCGAGTCTCGGGTCGCGCACGTTCCGCCGCACCATCGCGAAAAGCAGCAGGCCGAGCACGAAATCGGCGAACAGCGCCGGCCCCTCGACGATTAGCCGCATCGCGTCGCCGGTCGCGCCCAGCGCCCGCGCCAACGACCCTGCGGCCCAAAGCGCGTAGAGGTAGCCCGGCGGATAATCGAGGAAGTATCCCGGCCGATAGGTACCCGCCGGCCCGACATCCACCAGGCGCATCGCCCAGGCTTCGTACGATCCGACGTCGATGCCGAGACCCGGGAACAGCGGCACCAACGCAATCTTCACAATTCCGATCGCGAGCAGTAACAAAGCTGCCCACTTCAGACCCGAAGTGCGATCGAATATCAGCGGCTTCAGGTAGAGGTACAAAGCATAGATCACCAGGCAGATCAGCACGGTGCCGGTCAGCGTGCCGATAGCCTTGCCGTCAAGCCCGTTGCCCTCATCAGCCGCCCACGCGCTGCTGGCGCTCAGCAAAACCATCGCCGACAGCGCCAAGGCACTCCATCGGGAACGGGCGATCGCAAAGTTTGAAAGGTTACGCGGGCGAGTCATCACACTGAAGATTCGCTCTCTTACAATCACGCTGCGATACCATACCTTATCCGATTGCGCGGATGAACAGTCCTCGTAACGCGCCCCGCGCGACCCTATGCTAGGCTCTTGCGCATGAGCCGCACAGACCAGGCCGCTGATGAGTTTGTAAGGCTTGCGCAAATTGTTCGCGAACTGCGCGAGCGATGTCCCTGGGACCGCCAGCAAACCGCCCAAAGCCTGTCCAAGCATCTGATCGAGGAGGCCTACGAGACTCTCGACGCCATCGACCACGGCTCGCCCGAGGAGCTGGCCGACGAGCTCGGCGACCTGATGGTACAGGTGATGTTCCATACCGTGCTGGGCGAGGAACAGCACACTTTCGACCTCGAAAACGTGACTCGCCGCGCGGCCGACAAGCTCACCCGGCGTCATCCGCACGTCTACGGCGACGTCAAGGCCGACAGCGCCGAGCAGGTGGTCAAGAACTGGGAGCAGCTCAAGCGCTCGGAGCGCCTCAAGGCCGGCGCCGCCTCCGCGCTCGACGGCGTCGGCCGCGCGCTGCCGGCGCTGCTGCGCGCGGAAAAGCTCGGAGTGCGTGCGCGCGCCGAGGGCCTCGATTGGCCCGATATCCATTCGGTTATCGCCAAGGTGCGCGAAGAGCTGACAGAGGTCGAGCAGGCCTTGTCACGCGACGATTCGGAGGCGGCCGCGGCCGAGCTCGGCGACGCCCTGCTCGCGCTGGCCAACGCTCCACGCTTCCTGCGTCACAGTGCCGAAGAAACCTTGCGCCGCGCGTGCGACAAGTTCGTCGCGCGCTTCACCGAGGTCGAGAAGATCGCCGCCTCGCGCGAGCTCAAGCTGAGCGAGCTCACCCCTGAGCAACTCGATCAGCTATGGAACGAAGCCAAAGCCATGACCGGTAAGGAGTAGCTGGCAGTTTTGTCATTTCCCGGGATGACCAAACCTGCCGGTTCTGCAGTGACGCTGATGTACTTCAGCAACGCTGATTGTCATCCCGAGCGCAGCGGACTTAGCTCGGAATGACGGAAATGCTGGCACCGCAATAACTGGACGTGCTTCGCTGTCGTGCTGCAAAAAATTAGAGACTACGATCGAAGTGACGCAAGAAGCCTTAGTCGGGACAGTGCCGTCGGCGTGAGCCTCGTGCTCCAACGACTCCCCGTATTGACCATACCGGCGGCGCGCTGTTAAATCTGTGGGGTTATGCCGCATATTCCGAATCATCCGTCCGCCATCAAGCGCCATCGCCAGAGCGAGCGGCGCCAGGCCCGTAATCGTCTGATCAAAGCGCGCGTGCACACCGCGGTGAAACGCGTGAGCGACGCACTCGCTGCCAATGACACGGCCGCGGCCAAGGAAGCGCTGCGATTAGCCACCAAGGCGCTCAGCCAGGCGGCGGCCAAGGGCCCGCTCCATCGCAATACCGCGGCGCGCAAGGTCGGCCGGCTCTCGGCCCGGCTTCATCGCGCCACCGCCGCTTCGAAGAGTTAAAAGGAACCGCCCATTAGGACGCGGCGAGAAGTTCCAATATCAATCCTGAAAGCGCCTGCTCGCGTCCGCGAACGTCGCCCAGCTTGAATCCCGCATCGAGCTCGGCCGCGGCTTTGTAGCCAAGATTCAGCCGCTCCAGCCCGAAGCGGCGCGCGCCTTCGACCGCGCGCAGTGCAAGCGGGCTCGAGGGTGAAAATCCGAGTAGGCGAGCAGCGTCGGCGATCGTGAAGTCGCGCTGATTCATCGCGGAAGCGACCAGCAGCATCCGCCGGAGCGCCGGAACTATCTCCACCGCCAACAGCTCGAAAGTGTCGCGCCCGGTTGCGAGCGCGCGATCGAGCAACGCGAGCGAGCGCGCCGCCTGCCCGCGCGCGAGGCTCTCGGCGAGCTCGAAGACTTCCGGCACGCCCTGGGCTTCGGGTTCGCGCAACTCTGGCGCTTCCACGCTCTCGCCGCGCGCATGGCCGATAGCCGCCTTGCTCAAAACGTTGTTGAGCGCCGCCAGGTCGCTGCCATGGCGCGCGACCACGAGCTCGCTTGCGCTGGAAGACAACTTGAGACCCAGCGCCCGCGCAAAGATTTGCGCATACTGTGCGATCTGATTATCGAACGGCCGATTGCAGCCGATCGCCACTCCGCGCTTTTCGATCGTCTGGCGGAGCTTGGCCGCCGGCGTGCCCTCGTAAATCACTAGCAGCCGGCTCGGGCCCTGCGCGCGCTCGATCGCCGCGGCAAGCGCGGCCTCGTCAACCCCATGCGCGGCCCTCGTAGCGCGGCCCTCGCCTTCGCCGCGCTCGCGGCGTGATTTCAGCACGCGGCACGCGATCAGCTTGCTTGACGCGAACAGACCCGGCGCCAGCAATTCCTCGATCACACCGCCAAAATCGTCTCCCGCACCAACCTGGAATCCGGCGTACTCGAAGCCCTCATCGATCAGCCGACGGCGAATGGAGTCGAGCAGGTACTCGCGCAGGAACGCCTGCTGCCCGAACAGCAGCATCGTCTCCGGCAGCGGACGCTTTTCGTTAAGTCCGCGCAAAAACGGCAGCGGATTTTCTGTGGCCATGATTTAGTCCGACACCTTAATTAACTGATGCTTCGAGCTTGCCATTGCGGGAGAGTCCGCGAACGAGGAATCCCGGAAAAGGACGCACGCAGATCCGGGATTTCTCGCTCCGAAGATTGCGCTCGGAAGGATCTCCGCGAAGCGATTCTATCTTCGCCCGGTCTTTTCAATCCGCTCTCCGCATCCTCGCGGCAAAGAGCCAGGGTGAGGGCACCGAACAAAACCTGCGCGCGCCTCAGCGCTAAAACCCTTCCGACATCGAGCTGTACAAATCGCGTGCGAGCATTTCCATGTTCTGTTGATTGGCGGCCTGGCGCTGAGTGTTGGCAACCTGCACGTTGGGCAACTGATTGATATCGTTAGCGCGCAGGTTTTGCTGCAGAAACTTGGGCGAAGTCACTACGACCGCATTGGGCACCATGCCGTACTCGTTCTCTTCCGACAGCCCCCGCGTCGACCAGATGACGTTGTTGGAGCGGTCGACCAGCCGCGCGTCGACCATCATGGTCAGATTGTAGGTCGAAGGCTCGGCCACCGCGTTGTATGCGCCGGGCAGGTTTTCCTGCGAACGGATCGTTCCCGTCAGACGCAGGTCCGCATTCGCTGGATTATCCACCAGCACCAGACGCTTATGATTCGCAATCTCGTCCTTGAGATAGCGCGCAAACTCCTCCTGCAGGCCTGTGTTGCGCGACAGATTCTGAAACTTGGCGACGTAGATAGTGGTCGCGTTGGAGGGCAGTCCCGCTCCTGAAGCCGCAAAATGATAGCCGCAGCCGCCGATCAGCGGCGCCGCCAGCAACAACAGCGTCAACTTGAGGCTAATCGTGCTTGAAAGAGAACGGCTCTTCGCCCTTATTCCTGAGTCCCGTGCGCCCCGCGATTTCATCCAGCACTCCGTTGACGAACTGTCCCGAATTGGTGTCGCCGTAGCGCTTGGCGAGCTCGATCGCTTCATCGATCGTCACGCGCGCCGGGATATCAGACATCTTCAGCAATTCGAAAAGCGCGATCCTAAGGATACAATGGTCGATTCGCGACAGCCGCTTGATCGACCAATGCGCCAGCACCTCCGTGATATGGCGATCGAGCTCGCTCTGTTCGCGGCGCGCGCCTTCGACCAGTTCCCGCGCGAAGCGGCACGCTCGCTCCTCGCCGCTGAATCCCGCAAACACCCGCCCCAGCGCCTCCAGCGACGAATCGCCGGACATCTCCGCCTGATACAAACCCTTGAGCGCAAGTTCGCGCCCCAAGCGCCGCAGTCCCATACTTCGTTCCCGTCACTAAAAGATTCCGCGCACGCGGCTTCGCTTAACAACAGCGACGCCAAACCGCGCGCGCCGGAAATGCATTCAGGTTATCAGCTTCAACTCGGAAAGCAGATGCCCAAGCTTTTCTTTCTTGGTCCGCAGGTAATCGATATTGCCGGTGTGCGGCTCGATTTCCAGCGGCACCCGCACCACCTTGACCCCGTAATGGCGCAGGCTCTCCAGCTTGTCGGGATTATTGGTCAGCACGCGCGCCTCGCCCACTCCCAGGTCACGCAGGATCTGCGCGCCGATTCCGTAATCGCGCAAATCCTCCTTGAAACCCAGCTCGAGGTTGGCCTCCACCGTATCCAATCCGCGATCCTGTAGCGCATAGGCGCGAATCTTGTTCGCCAGACCGATCCCGCGCCCCTCCTGATGAAGGTAAATCACCACGCCCGCGTCCGCGCTCATTATTCGCTCAATCGAGCGCATCAACTGCTCACCGCAATCGCAGCGGCTGGAGCCGAACACGTCACCGGTCAGACACTCCGAATGGAGCCTCACCAACGCCGGCCGGCCGCCGCCGACCTCACCCTTGATCAGCGCCAGATGCTCCCGGCCATCGACAACGTTGCGGAACACCACCGCTTGCAGCTCGCCCGCGACGGTCGGAAAGCGCGCCGCCGCCACGCGCTGCACCAACAGCTCGTGCGTCAGCCGATACGCGACCAGATCGCGTATCGTGCAGATCGGAAAATCATGCGTGCGCGCAAATTCTCTTAGCTCCGCCATCCGCGCCGCGTCACCATCGTCACCGAGGATCGCGCACAGCGCCGCGCACGGACGAAGCCCCGCGCCGCGCACCGCGTCGACCGCGCCCTCCGCGCGCTGCATGCGCATCAGCACCCCGCCGCCGAGCGCCATCAGCGGCGGCACATGGCCGGGCATCACCAGATCCTCGGGACCGGATTTGTCCGAGGCAACTGTCTGGATCGTGCGCGCGCGATCAGCCGCCGAAATCCCGGTGGTCACGCCCGCGCGCGCCTCGACCGAAGCTCCGACCTGTTCCCTGGGCTGCTCGCCGTCACTGCTGGGCAACAGTGGAATTCCCAACTCGCGGAAGCGTTTTTCGCTGATCGCGACCGACACGATACCGCGCGCGTCGCGCGCCATGAAGTTGACCTGCTCGGGAGTAATCTTCTCGGCCGCCATCACCAGGTCACCCTCGGACTCGGGATGGTCATCGGCGGCCAGCACGATCATCTGGCCGTCGCGGATACGGTTGAAGACTTCCTCCAACGGCGCGTGTTTCATTCTTTATGCTTCCCGCATCGAATCTTACCACCGCCTTGGCGACGGCACCAAACGCGCCCGCTACAGCGCGACGCTATTTCACCGCGCCACCTCGCGCGGGCAGTTCCGCCTCCAGCAGCCAATCACATCCTATCTGCCTTGCGGACAGATTCGACAACTTTATCGCCGCTCTCATTTTGCCGATTCGCAATCCCTCGATCGCGCCCAATCCATTGCCCAGCAGTTTTGGCGCTATGAAGAACGCGACCCGATCCACTACCCTTGCACGCAGCGCTGAGCCCGCCAGATGCGCTCCGCCTTCGATCATCACCGACGAGCAGCCACGCCGCGCGAGCGCACGCATCAACTCCGCCAGACGAACTTCTCCATTGCTCGCCGCGACCGCCATCACTTCAACCCGCGGCGAGGCACGCCGTTTCGCGCGCGCGAGCTTCTCCGGCGCGGTAACCAGAATCGTATTGGCCGCCGAACGTTGACCGAATACGATCGAATCGGTCGGGCTTCTGAGCCGCGCGTCGACGATTATCCGCATCGGATCACGCCCGCCCGCGACCCGGCAGGTAAGCCGCGGATTATCCGCAATCACGCTGCCCGCACCCACCATCACGGCGTCGTAGCGCGCACGCCATCGATGAACCAGCTCGCGCGACTCCGGTGACGAAATCCAGCGCG
The DNA here is from genome assembly GCA_035506935.1 of Binataceae bacterium (SeqCode). Lineage (GTDB taxonomy): Bacteria > Desulfobacterota > Binatia > Binatales > Binataceae > DATJOQ01. The sequence goes on from DATJOQ010000009.1 coordinate 6,701, forward strand.
AATCACCGTCGGCTGTGGCGATCCGCCCATCCAGCGTGATCGCCAATTTCAGCAGCACGAACGGACGCCGCCGCGTGACCCGCGTGATAAAACCTTCGTTGAGCTGCCGGCATTCGCCTTCCAGCACGCCCACCGTCACATCGATTCGCGCTCGCTTGAGGCGCGCGACACCTCGCCCGCGCACCGGCGGGTATGGATCGAGGCATCCAACGACCACCCGCGCCAATCCCGCCTCGACCAGCGCTTCGGCGCAGGGCGGGGTCTGCCCGCGATGGGCACACGGCTCGAAGGTGACGTAGGCGGTTGCCCCGCGCGCCGCCGAACCCGCCGCCGCGATGGCGATCGTCTCGGCGTGCGGCCGGCCACCTGGCGCGGTCGCACCCTCGCCGATTACCAGGCCCGCGCGATTGACGATCACGCAGCCCACCGACGGATTCGGCGAAGTGCGCCCGACTCCCGGCTGCGCCAGTTCGAGCGCACGCGCCATCAGTTGTTGATCGATTTCAGAGCCGGCGGAAGCGGGCATTAAAGTTCAAAGTCGCGATGGTATGAAATGTCGGCTCGCCGTCATCTGACAAGCCGGACAGATGAGCCTACGAGATCGCACCGCCCTTCTTTTCCTTGCCCATCGGCTTCGCGACCGTGGTCTGCTCGCGCTGCCTGATCAGGTCTTCGAGCTCGTGCATGAATTCGTTGATATCTTTGAAGGAGCGGTAGACCGAGGCGAAGCGCACGTACGCCACCTGGTCTGTCTGATGCAGCTCGGCCATCACCGCGCCGCCGATAAACGAGCCCGGCACTTCCTTGTCGCCGCGTTCGAGCACCGCCGCCTCGATCCGATCCGCGATCTGCTCGATCGTTTCCATCGAGACCGGGCGCTTCTCGCACGCCTTCTTGAGCCCCGCGATTACCTTCGCGCGGTCGTAAGGTTCGCGCCGTCCGTCTTTCTTGACCACCATCGGAGCGATCTCCTCGACTCGCTCGTAGGTGGTGAAGCGCCGCTTGCACGAAGTGCACAAGCGCCGGCGCCGGATAGTGGTGCCCTCGCCCGACACTCGCGAGTCGATTACACGATTTTGACTATGGCGGCAGAACGGGCATCGCATACGTGATTTCGCGCGAGGTAAGGCCGAGCCGCACCAAAACGTCCGGGCTCAGGCGTGACATT
>DATJOQ010000010.1:0-4189 GCA_035506935.1 Binataceae bacterium (SeqCode)
ACGATGATGCCGGCGTCGGTTTCCTTCTCGGCGCGGATGAAAACGTCGGCGACCTCGTCGGGCGGACGGCTGCGGTCAACCGGCGGATTGATGATTGCGTGATTGATGAACAGGCATCGCTCCTGCGCCTTGCGATACCAATGCACGGCGTTCTTCTGGTAGGGCGCGTAGAAGTCCGCATTCGCGCCGAGCGTTCCGAGAAAGCTTGCCTTGTAGTCGGGCGAACGCCCCATCCATCCGTAGGAAATTTTGGCCCACTCGGCGACCGCGTCGCGCGCGCCGATCATTTCCTCCGCGTTGTGATCGACGCGGTAGAACTTATGCGTGTAACTACCGTTGCCGGTGTCGGTCGCCATGGTCAGGACCGCTTTGGTCTCGGGCGCGTGCAGCGCGTCATACATGCGCGCGAGCATCCGCGCCACGTTGCGAAAACCAGGATGGGTGGTGACGTCTTTGACGCGCTCGCCATAGAGCCAGACCTCGCGATCGTCGCGAATGCTTTCCAGGAATTCGGCGCCGGTCAGAGGGCGGGTCGGTCGCGCTTCGCTATCGGGCGATTGATTTGTGCTCATGGCATTCCTCCCACGCGTTTGGCGGAGCGATTCGCCGATCGCTTGGAGCATAGGCTCCCGTAGTCACGGCTTAGCATGTTTGCGGGCGGTCGGGGAGCCGGGCTCTTCCCTTAAGAGAGCGCGTCGATTAACAGATCTATGCGGCCAATCCGCGGGATCTTCCGATGAGGTCCTGAGGCCGCGAGTTGAACGATCGAGGAGCCGAGCCGATGCTAGGTTTTGAACTCAGCGAGGAACAGCGTGCGCTCAAGGCGCTCGCGCGCAAATTCAGCCATGAACAGATCATGCCGCGGGCTAAGGAGTACGATGAGAAGGAGACTTTTCCGCGCGACGTGTGCGAGAAGGCGTTCGCCGCCGGGCTGATCAACTTCATGACGCCCAAGGAGCTCGGCGGGCCGGGTCTGAGCCTGGTCGACACTTGCCTGATCGTCGAGGAGCTGAACTACGGATGCGCGGGAATTTCCAACGCGATCGTTTCCAACGATCTTGCCACGCTGCCGCTGCTAAGCGCGGGTACTCCCGAACAACAACAGACCTATCTCGGCCAATTGGTGAAGCAGCTTTCGTTCTGCGCCTTCGCGATAACCGAGCCGGGCGCGGGTTCAGACGCGGCGGCGCTCTCGACCACTTACCGCCGCGACGGCGACAGCTACATACTGAACGGCACCAAGCATTTTATTTCGAATGGCTACAACGCCAATTGGTGCGTGACCTTCGCGACCGCCGACAAGCAGCTCAAGCACAAGGGGATTTCGTGCTTCGTGTTTCCGACCAATCTGCGGGGCATTACGCGCCGGCCGATGCATGGCAAGCTGGGGCAGCGCGCGGGCGATACCGCCGAGATCGTTTACGAGGACGTGCGTATCCCGAAGGACGCGATGGTGGGGCGCGAGGGCGAGGGCTTCAAATACGCGATGGAGACGTTCGACAAGAGCCGTCCCGAAATCGGCGCCATCGCGATCGGAGTTTCGCAGCGCGCGCTCGACGAATGCCTCAACTATTCGCGCCAGCGGAACGCTTTCGGACAGCCGATTTCCAACTTCCAGGCGATTCAGTTCATGATGGCGGACATGGCGATCGAGATCGAAGCGATGCGCCTGTTGGTCTACAAAGCGGCGTGGATGGTCGATCGCAACGAGCTGCCCAACGTGGTCTCGAGCTGTGCCAAGGCCTTCAGCAGCGACGCGTGCATGAAGATCACCACCGACGCGGTGCAGATCTTCGGCGGCTACGGCTATATGAAGGAATACCCGGTCGAGAAGCTGATGCGCGATGCGAAGCTGCTGCAGATATACGAAGGGACGTCGCAGATTCAGCGCGTGGTAATCGCGCGACATTTGCTGAAGCAGTGACGGAGCGCGTTTTTTTAGTCATCCTGAGCACAGCGAAGGATCTCTTTCCACTGCGACTATTTTGAAACCGAGACGTCGGTGGAAAGAGATTCTTCACTGCGCCAAGCCTTCGTTCAAAATGACTAACGCGGGATGATGATCTAGCAAAACTGGCGTTCAGTCGCTGTCGGTGCTGGCGTTGTTGCGCTTTTGCGGGACGGGCGGATCTTCCTTCTCGTTGCCCGTGACCGATCCGACGTGAACTCCGTCGCGATAAATCTCGACGCGGCCGGTGATCGGATCGGGAAAGATGTTCCAGTCAGGCTGAGCACGCGCGGCGGGCTGCGGCGCCGGCGCAGAGAGCACTGGTGCCGGCATCGCAGCGGGAGCTTTGGCCTGATGCTCCGCGCATCCTGCGATTAGAAGCGCGCTCAGCAGCAGAAGATTTGCGCGCGAAGCCATTTCATCGGGTCATGATTCGAGCCGGAACATGCTACCCGCCAATCGCGTGACCATCTGCCGCGGCGTGATGCGAACCGCCTCGGCCATCGCGGTGTTCAGCAATCCGTTGATGTAAAGGGATTTCCCGCGGCGCATCGCGCTCAGCCCCTGCGCGACCACTGTATCGGCGTCCATGTAGGCGAAGGCGGGAACCCGCGCACGCTGAGTGTTCGCGATCTTCTGAAATTCCGTGTGAGTTGGTCCGGGGCAAAGCGTCATCACCTGGACGCCGGTGCCGGAGAGCTCGGTCGATAGGGCCTGCGAAAAGCTCAGCACGAAGGCCTTGGTCGCGGCGTAGGTTGCCATGTGCGGCACCGCCTGAAACGCCGCAGTGGAAGCGATATTCATGATAGTGCCGCCACGTCGCGCGACCATCGCCGGCAGAAACAATCGCGTCAGCGCGACCAGCGCCATTACGTTGAGGTCGATCTCCTCCAGCTCGCGTCCCAGCGGGAGCTGATAGAAACGTCCCGAGGTGCCGAAGCCGGCGTTGTTGATCAGGAGATCGACAGTGATCCGATCGCTCTCAATCCGCTGGAACACCATCTGGGGCGCGTTGCGCTCGCTCAAATCGGCCTGGATAACCGTCACCGAATGAGCGCCCTTGCGAGTCGCTTCCTCGGCCACGGATTGTAGACGCTCCTTGCGGCGCGCCACCAGTATCAGATCATATTTTTCCTGGCCGAGGGCATAGGCAAAGCGCTCCCCAAGTCCGCTCGAAGCACCGGTTATGAGTGCGGTGGCCATCTTGTCACCTCGCGATCAGTTTCGAATCAAGGTTGGCGCAACTCAAAAACCAATGATATGGCCGCTCGAATCGCGGCCGAAAGGCTTACGCCGAAGCGATCCCGAGTTGACGGCGGAAATGCTCCATGGTCAAGCCCAAGCCTTTGCGCAGGGGAGTGTTCGGTGTCCATCCAAGCCGCTCGCGTGCGAGCGAAATATCAGGACGGCGGCGGATCGGATCGTCGGGCCGGGCCGGCATATAGATGAGCTTCGAGGAGCTGCGCGCCAGTTCGATCGCCAGCGAGGCAAGTTCCAGGATGGTGAATTCGTCCGGATTGCCGAGATTGACCGGTCCAATAAAGTTGTCCGTCTCCATCATCTTGACCAGCGCCTCGACCATATCGGTTACGAAGGCGAACGATCGGGTCTGCTTGCCGTCGCCGAAGATTGAGAGTTCCTCGCCACGCAGCGCGGCGACGCAGAAGTTCGACACCACGCGGCCGTCGTTGATCGCCATGCGCGGACCGTAAGTGTTGAAGATGCGGACGATCTTCACGTCGACATTGTTCTGGCGATGGTAGTCCATCATCAGGCATTCGGCGACGCGCTTGCCCTCGTCGTAGCAGGAGCGCACGCCGATCGGATTCACGTGGCCCCAATAGCGTTCGGTCTGCGGATGCTCCTGCGGATCGCCGTAGACTTCGCTGGTCGAGGCGAGCAGGATGCGCGCGCGCACGCGCTTGGCCATCCCCAGCATGTTGATCGTGCCCATCACGCTGGTTTTGGTGGTCTTCACCGGATTGTACTGGTAATGGACCGGCGAGGCCGGGCAGGCGAGATGGTAGATGCGATCGACCTCGAGCAGAATCGGCTCAACCGTATCGTGGCGAATCAATTCAAAATTGACGTTACCGATCAGGTGAAGGACGTTGGCGCGGCTCCCGCTGAAGAAATTATCCAGGCAGATTACTTCGTGGCCGTCTCGCAGCAAGCGCTCGCATAAATGCGAGCCGATGAAACCTGCCCCCCCTGTGACTAGTACTCGCACGTTTCCTCCTT
>DATJOQ010000011.1:0-6853 GCA_035506935.1 Binataceae bacterium (SeqCode)
TGACATGCTTGCCGCCGAACACTCGCAACAGCGGCATTCCTGCGATCAGTGTGTCCCCGACGGATGCCGCGACTTCCACCGTGCCTCCCGACCTTTCCGCCAGTTTCAGGAGTGCCTTTGTATCGATTGCTTGCAACGTCCGCGGTCCATCCGAATGGATCACCGTCTGAGTAAGAGCGGTTTTCACCAGTTCGTCGGGACCGGCGATGCTCGGCGGTGCGTCGAGCGGCGGATACATCTCGTCGATCACCCTTCTTCCAAGATTGCCGGTAAACTCGAGCATCCGCCCGATCTGCAGCAAGCCGAAGCGCTGAATAAGAGCGACGAACATCCCTACGCTCGCCAGCATCAGGAGAATCACCAGCCATCCGCTGAGCAATGGCACTCGGCCCGAACCGGAGCGATCGATCCACGCTATCGCGCCGATCCCGTAGAGGAACGTCGCCGTGAAAACTCCAATCGAATGCCACATGACTGGATCGCGAGAGACCCACAGAACCAGCCGCGGCGAATAGGCGACGGCGCTGAACTGCACCATCACAAATGCCAGTGAAAACACGATCCCGGTCAACGCGATCATGCCCGAAGTGATCGAAGAAAAGAGCGTCAGTGCCACGGACGCGCTGACGGTCGACGTGAGCTCGGGGAAAAGCCTGTGCTCCATCCTGGGCAGCGTCAGACCGACCACGAGCGAAATCACCGAATATGAAAGGGGTATTGCCCACTCCGGCAGGGGTGAGCGTCGCTTTCTAGTGAACAAGAGTCTCTGTCCGCACCTCAATCGGCTTGAGTAGCGCACGCATGGTGTTTTCGCAATCGCGAAAGACCAACTTCGAAGTCAAGCCGGGTCACTCAAGCTCTTGTTGCAACCGGCTTCTCGTCGTCTAGTTCAGTAATAGTAGCAGCAGCTACGCCCAGGTTGATCAACTGCTCCGCGCTAGTCGTCGCAAACAGATGCATGCTCCGCGCTATTAGGCCGGTCCATCCGGTCTGATGATTGGCGCCGAGTCCGGCGCCGTTGTCGCCGTGAAAATATTCATAGAATAGAAGCAGATCCCGCCAGTGCGGATCCTCCTGAAATTTTCGCGTTGCGCCGTAGACCGGCCTTCGCCCATCCTTGCCGCGCAGGAAGATATTGGCCAGCCTGCGAGCCAGCTCTTCAGCGACTTGATACAACGTCATCCGCCGGCCGGAGCCTGTCGGACATTCCACTTTAAAAGCGTCACCATAGAAGCCGTAGTACTGCAACAGCGCCCGAATGATCAGCGCGTTAGCCGGCATCCAGATCGGCCCGCGCCAGTTGGAATTGCCGCCGAACATGCCGGTGTCGGACTCGGCGGGCGTATACGGCACGCGGTATTCCCGATCCGCAACACGAAGCACGTAAGGATTTTTCGCGTGATAGCGGGATAGCGACCTTACGCCGTAGTCGCTTAAGAACTCATTTTCATCCAGCATTTTGGCCAGCACCCGGCGCAGCCGGACTTCATCGAGAACCGCGAACATCCTCCTTCCAGCTACTCCGACCTTGGCCGGATCGTGGCAGCTAGCACTCAACTCGGGACGTTCATCGAGAAAATTGTGAAAGCGCTCCATTATAATCGGATACTTCGACAGGATTTCTGATTCGAAGCAGGTCGCTGCGCAAAATGGCAACAATCCGACCATCGAGCGAACCTTTAGTCTCTCAGCTTTGTCCTCGTAGCGCATGACATCGTAGAAAAAACCGTCCTCTTCATCCCACATCCCGATTCCGTTGCCGAGCTGCACCAGCGACGACGTTATGAGCATGTCGTGCTGCAGGAATTTGACCACCATGTCCTCGTATCCATCCTCAACCATCGCGAGCTCGATCGCGATCTGCAGCATATTGTCAGCGTAGAGAGCCATCCATGCGGTCCCGTCCGCCTGTTCGAGATACCCTCCGGTCGGCAGCGGTGCGCTGCGATCGAACACTCCGATATTATCCAGCCCGAGGAAGCCGCCCTCGAACACGTTGCGGCCGAAACGATCCTTTCGATTCACCCACCAGGTGAAATTCAGCAATAGCTTCTGGAAACAGCGCTTGAGCCACTTGATGTCGCCCTGCCCGTTCCTGAGCTTGTCCAACCCGTACACGAACACCACAGCCCAGCCATGCACAGGAGGATTGACGTCGCTGAAATTCCATTCGTACGCGGGTATCTGTCCGTTGGGATGCAGATATCGCTCACGTAGCATCAACTCCAATTGCTGTTTGCCGAATTCGACGTCCACCAGCGTCAGCGCAAGGATGTGAAAAGCGAGGTCCCACGCCGCGTACCAGGGGTATTCCCACTTGTCGGGCATCGAAATCACATCCCCGTTGTACATGTGATGCCAATGTTCGTTGCGCGGAGCGCGGCTTCGCGGGTTGAACACGTCAACGCCATGCTGTTCCAACCACTTGTCGACGTCGTAATAGTAGAATTGCTTCGACCACAGCATCCCGGCCAACGCCTGCCGCATCACGTTGCGCTCATCGGCATTGAGAGACGTCGGAATCACCGAGGCGTAGAACTCGTCAGCCTCCCGCTGTCGACGGTCCATGATTCCGTCAAAAACGTTACCGAAGATGCTTCTCTGCCTGTCCGTCGAATCCGCTGAATCGCTTTGTATATCGCTCAAGCGCAGGCGAATCTTCTTCGATTCGCCGCCTCCTACCGTGATTTGATAGTGGACCGAGGCTTTCGTTCCCGTCTTTTCAGGATTTACCGCATCGCGTCGGCCGTGAACGACATAGCTGTTGATGCCGTCCTTTACGTAGCGCGACCGGTTGGGGACGTTGACCAGCCGTTCTGTATTGGTTTCGTTCTCCGTGAACAGCACGGCAGCCTTGCCCTCGAAGTAAAAACGCCGCTCGCCCAGTTCCTGATGAGATGCGGCGATCGCGCCGCCGCTTTCGTCCGCGGCAATTTGCCGAAGAATTGGCCTGGAAAAGTTTTCCCCCCACGACCAGATATTGCGAAACCACAGCGTCGGCAGGACGTGCAGCGTGGCCGCATCGGATCCGCGGTTGCACACGGTGATCTCGATCAAAATATCTTCAGGCGCCGCCTTGCCGTATTCAACCAACACGTCGAAGTAACGATCGTCGTCGAAAACGCCGGTATCGATCAATTCATATTCGAGTTCCATACGGCTTCGTCGAAGGTTCGCCGCGACAAGTTCATCGTATGGGTAGGCCGCTTGCGGGTACTTGTAGAGGTACTTCATGTACGAGTGGGTCGGCGTCGAGTCGAGATAGAAATAGTACTCCTTCACATCCTCGCCGTGATTCCCCTCGCTGTTGGTCAAGCCGAACAACCGCTCTTTGATGATGGGGTCTTCGCCGTTCCACAACGCAATTGCGAAGCACAAATATTGGCGATGGTCGGAGATGCCGGCCAAGCCGTCTTCGCCCCATCGGTAGGCGCGGGAGCGCGCCTGGTCGTGCGTGAAGTAATTCCACGCGTCACCCGATTCGCTGTAGTCCTCCCGCACTGTGCCCCACTGCCGCTCTGACAGGTACGGTCCCCACTTGCGCCAGGGAACGCGGTTATCGCGCGCCTCCTCAAGCCTTTTGATCTCTTCACCTTTCCGTGCGTCCATTTCCGGCCTCGTCATTCTTTCCTTTCACAAATACATCCGACGGAACATCGCCGCGGTCCGCTTGTAGCGAGCGCGGCCATCGATCAGAGGTTCGCCGACTGTCGTGTTGATTATCCGTGCGCCACACGCGCAGCACGCGTGATGCTACTACGCGCGCAAGCAACAGGCCTATGGGCTGATCTATCGTTGATTTCTTCTCGGATCATCGCCGAATTGGCGCTCGTCTACCTGGCCGTCGACTATCGGAGCGTCGCGTCGGCGTGACTTGGAACCGACGCGATCAGGCGCGCTAAGCTCCATGGCGCGGTGCCACATTCCCGCCCTGGCCCTAGTTTTTGATTGAGATCGATGCTGCCGTTCGCGCTGAATATCTAATACAACTCATTTCTCAAACTTATAACGCTAATAGAGCCTATTGTTTTTCATCGGGCCGACGTTAAGACTGGTTGGATATCTTGCCGGCCTAGGTATGTGAAAGGTCTGAAACCGCTATGCTGAGGAAATATTTTTTCTGGTTGGCCACCGCGATCATTTTCGCGCCCGCTGCCGCATCAGCTTGCCCCGCCTGCTTCGTCCCCTCGACCCCGGGCGCCCTTTACGCGCTCTATTTAAGCAGGGTCCTTCTGATTTCCGCGCCTTTCCTGATGGTCGGATTCGTCGCCGCAGTGATGTATTGCGCCAATAGAAGCCGCGCACGAGCGGCGGCCGCTCGCGACCCCGATCGAGTCGTTCGGCGTGAGAAAGAGGCTCCAATTGTTCGCATGCCGCCGAGAGATCCCTTACTCGATCCGAACGCCTAAGCAGATTCTGGGCGATTGTGATTTAGCCGAGACGGTTGCTCTAGGCGTCTCGGTTCGCGTTTCGCTGTCCGATCAGTTTCATGTTTGCTAGATTGCGCTGGATTCGAAATTCGATGAGGCGCGACTAGATGGCATTGGCAACGGCGCGCGATTCGGCGCTACCTTCCTTTTTCAATCTGCTGTGGGACTACGAGATCGAAAACCTCCAGCCGCTATTGCGCACGATCCTGAGTAATCGCGAAGTAGTTCTCGAGCATTGGCACTCGCTGTACGTACTGCATTTCGGCGACCGTCGCACTCTGTCGAAGAGTGAATTTCTGCGTTTGTACGGCGAAGACCTCGAGGCCACCATCGGCCATCTCGCCAAAAAGGATATCCCTAGATTCACCGCCGACGTGCGCCGCGTGGGAGAGGAGCTCGCTGAACGCCAGGTCCCTTTTGCCGAAGTTATCGTATCGATGCATTTGTTCGAGGAAAGCGCTACCGGAGTTTTCCCGGAAGGCACCCCGCCTCAGTCCTTCCTGGTTTTCGATAAGCTCAGCCATTGCCGGATGATAGTCCTGGCGGACGCGTATTTTCGCTCGCAAGCCGCGGTCTCGGCAGCGCGGGTGCAATCGCTGGAACAGGAAGCCGCCCAACTGCCAAGTGATAAGCGCAGCCGTTTTCACGGATTGGTGGGCGCGAGTCCGCCGATGCGCCGATTGTACGAGCGGATCGAGGCCGCCGCTGCCACGCGCGGTACCGTGCTTATTGTCGGCGAGAGTGGGAGCGGCAAAGAGCTGGTCGCGCGCGCCATCCATGAATGCAGCCCGGCGGCCGCGATGCCGTTCGTCGCGCTCAATTGCGCCGCTATTCCCAAGGAACTGGTGGAGAGCGAGCTGTTCGGCTACAAGCGTGGCGCGTTCAGCGGCGCCACCACGGAATATCTCGGGCTGTTTCGCGCCGCGGACGGCGGCACGCTGTTTCTCGACGAAGTCACGGAAATGGGCGCGGACACTCAAACCAAGCTGTTGCGCGCGCTTCAGGAGCGCACCGTTCGTCCGGTGGGTGCCACCAGCGAAGTGCCGGTCGACGTTCGTCTGATCGCTTCGAGCAATCGCGAGCCCGAAGCGGCGGTGCGCTCAGGCCAATTGCGGGAAGATTTGTATTACCGGCTTCGAGTGAACCAGTTGAGCGTGCCGCCGCTGCGCGAGCGCGTAACTGACATCCCCCTCCTGGTCGAGCACTTCATCGCGATGTTCAACGAAAAACTCGGTCGGAAGCAGCCGATAGTCGGTATTGAGCCCGAAGCCTTATGCGCGCTGCAGCAGCATCGATGGCCCGGCAACGTGCGCGAACTGGCCAACGCAATCGAATCCGCGTTTACTTTTGGCCGCTCTCCGACAATCAGGATGGAAGATCTACCGCTGGCAACAGCGCGTTTGGACCTCCATCCCGAAAATATAAACTCTGGTGGGGTTCCAACCTACGCCGAGGTCGAGCGCGATCTGATTCGGCGGGCTCTCGAAAGCACGGAGGGCAACAAGGTACAAGCGGCAAGGCTACTGCGCATCTCGAGAAAGAAACTTTACGCCAAGATCGAGAAATATCAGCTCGCATCACTGGCAAAACTCGAAACCGAGTAGCATACGGCGCCGAGAATCGGTTGCCGGGCATCGATGCTCGGACCGATCAATTTCGACAAAAAGCTCCTTCCGCCCATAGATGATGTATCCACTACGTTCTCGACGCGCTTCGTTGCCGGAATCAGAATAGTCGGCGCGAAGCGCGTCGTCTTTTGAGTCGAAAAAAATGCCGTTTCGGACTAAACCCCGCGCTTTTGGACCTGCAAAAAGACGCAGTCCGGCAAAGCGTTTTGGTTTCGCGATTGCCGGCGTAACGGCGATCATCGTCCTCGGTGCCGCCGGCTATGTTCTGATTGAAGGGATGACCTGGATCGACGGGTTGTACATGGCGGTTACGACGGTTTCGACCGTGGGCTTCGGCGAGGTGAAACCGCTCAGCCCCGAGGGCCGGCTGTTCACCATCGGACTGGTAATCATCGGGGTCTCGAGCGCCGGCTATCTGCTCGCCACCGCGACGGAGCTGGTGTTCGAAGGAAGTCTGCGGGAATTTTTCGGGAGGACGGCGATGGATCGAAAAATTCACAAGCTCGAGAACCACGTGATCGTGTGCGGCTTCGGACGCCTTGGACGAGCCGTGGTCGAAGAATTGAAAAAGAGTGACGTGCCATTGGTAGTAGTGGAATCTGACCGCGCGAAGGAAGCCCAACTCGCATCGATGGAGGTGTTCTACGTGATAGGCTCGGCGCTGCAAGATTCCGTCATGGACGACGCTGGACTTCGGTCCGCGCGCGCGGTCGTGGTAGCCACTCCATCGGACGCTGACAACGTCTACATCACTTTGTCGGTGCGCGCGACAAATCCCCAAGCCGTTGTTCACGC
>DATJOQ010000012.1:0-12737 GCA_035506935.1 Binataceae bacterium (SeqCode)
CTCGATATCGCGTTCGGTCACCAAGAAATCGGCTGGCGCGGGCAGTGCGTCGATACCTTCATGCTTGAAAACCAGCATCGCCCGAGGCATATGCATCGCGGACGTCACCAGCAATACGCGATGGATACGGCGCGTGTTTAAAATTTCCTTCACGTTCACCGCGTTCTGATGGGTGTTGAGCGAATCGGGCTCCTGAATAATGGCGGAGTCGGGTATGCCGATGAATTCCAGCATCTGAGCCATGCTGACAGCCTCGGGCGATGGGATGGGCAGCGCACTGCCGCCGCATAGGATCAGCAGCGGCGCCCTACCCTCGCGGTAAAGCCGGGCCGCATACAGCACACGGTCGCCGGCTTCGGTCAGATGGATCCAGGGTTGCGGCCAGAAGGCTGGTTCAGTAGCACCGCCGAGCAGCACGATAGCGTCAGCGTTGGGCAGCGGCACGGACGGGATGTTTTGCCACTCCAGCGATCGCGCCAACCACAGCGCGGTCCATCGATTTCCCCCAACGAACAGCATCGACAAGGTGATCACGATAGCGGCGGCGCTGAATCGGGGTAATCTTCGCCGCAACAGCAACGACGCCAGGAGCAACAGGCACGCGAATCCCAGCGGATACACCAATAGCGGCAAGAACTTCGCCAAGAACAGCATGAGTCTGGTTTATAGATGATCCTTATGTCAGGGAGGAAGGTCCGTCGCGAAGCGAATTTCTGCCATGGATTGGACGACCGCACGAAGCTGAAGCGCGATCTGGTCGATCCGAACTGAGCGCGTGCTTACGAAAGGTTCTTCTCCATCCAGCTAGGTTTGACAACTGCGCTTCTGGTAAGTTGCTCGACAATGGCCGGGCAACTCGAGCTTTCGCTTAGCAAACCCCGAATCAAGGCGCTGGGAGTCACGCAGTTCGTTCGCATGGTGCGCGAAGCGCTTGAGCTGCATCTCGACCAATGCTGGATTGTCGGTGAGGTTTCCAACGCCCGCTTCGCTCCTTCCGACCATCTCTATTTTACGCTCAAGGATTCGCGCAGCGCGCTCGCGGTGGTGATGTTTCGCAGCGCCTGCCAGAAGCTTCGCTTCAAACTGACCGACGGGATGGAAGTGATGGTGCGCGGGCGCGTGAGCCTGTACGAGGCGCGCGGCGCGCTGCAGTTCTATGCCGAAGAAGTTCAGCCACGCGGCGCGGGCGCACTGCAACTCGCCTTCGAGCAGCTCAAGACTCGGCTCAGCGCCGAGGGATTATTCGACTCTGCGCGCAAGCGCCCGCTTCCATTCATGCCGCGCGTCGTAGGCCTGGTAACCGCGCTCGGCGGCGCCGCGCTGCACGACATGATGACGGTGCTGCTGGAGCGATTTCCCAATCTTCATATCGTGATTCGTCCCGCGCGCGTGCAAGGGATCGGCGCGGCAGCGGAAGTGGCCGAGGCGCTCGACGATTTGAATCGCGACGGCCGCGCGCAGGTCATTATCGTCGGGCGCGGCGGTGGCTCGCTGGAAGATTTGTGGGCGTTCAATGAAGAGATTGTCGCCCGCGCGATCCATCGCTCGGCGATTCCGATTGTTTCCGCCGTCGGGCACGAAGTCGACTATACGATCGCCGATTTCGTGGCCGACGCGCGCGCGCCGACTCCCACTGCCGCGGCACATCTGGTCGTTCCGCGCAAAGCCGAACTCAAGGGACGCCTGGACGAGACTTCGGCCACGCTGGCCGGAGCGGTCGAGAGCGCGCTCTCGTTTCATCGCCGGCAGCTTAATCAACTCGGCGCGCGGGTGCGGGAACCGCGCAACGTTCTTCGCCAATTCCGCCAGCGTTTGGGCGAAGCTTCGAGCGCTCTGAGCGAAACCGTCGCGCTCGATTTTCGATCGCGCCGGCAGCGCGTGCTCGGTCTTGCCGCGCGCCTGCGCACTCCTCGCACCGATACGCGTCGTCGCGAGCTGATGAGCCTCGAGGAGCGCCTGATGCTGGCCAACTCGCGAGCGGTTCAAGCACCGCGCGAGCGCCTGGCTGCGCTCGCCGGCCGTTTGGATTCGCTCTCGCCGCTGAGAGTGCTGGAGCGAGGTTATTCCGTGGTAACCGACCTCAACAGCGGGCGCGCGGTCGTCGACGCGGCCGCGGTGACAATCGGCGACGAGCTGGAGATTCGCCTCAAGAGCGGCCGCTTGCGCGCGCGCACTTCGGCGCGGGAAGTTTAACCTCGATGGCGACCGAGCAAAAAAAATTCGAAGAGGAGCTCGAGGAGCTGGAAACGATCGTCGCCCGAATCGATTCGGGCGAGCTCTCGCTGGAGGATTCGATCGCCGCCTTCGAGCGCGGCATCGGCCTGGTGCGCGTGCTGAATCACAAGCTCGACGAGATCGAGAAAAAAGTCGAGGTGCTGGTGCGAAACGCGCAGGGCGAATTGCGCAGCACGCCGTATCAGAATTCCGCCGACGACAAGGACGACGAAGAATTCTAGTCTGCTATCAGTCCTAACCGGGATTCCTCGATCCGCTTCGCACCGCTCGCGGTTCGTGATTTTTGGCGGCAATAACCCCACCATCGTGCTGTCTTCACCGCTGCAGTTTGTCACTCCGAACGCAGTGAGGAATCTACGCGGAGCGATTATTCCGGAAAGCTCGGCGCACATAGAGAAATCGCTCCGCGTAGATTCCTCACTCCGAAGACTCCGCCCAGAATGACATCAGGCCGTCGCGCGAATCGGAGGCCGTGCGGCGCTGCACATGATTATCCTTGCGCTATAATCAGCGCGCGATGAAAGCAAAAGGGGTATCGCGGGAGCGGCTGGACGTCGAGATGGCGCGGCGCGGCCTGGCCGAGAGCCGCGAGCGCGCGCAACGCCTGATCCTGGCAGGACGCGTGCGCGTCAATTCGCGGCCGGCCGCGAAGCCCGACCTCAAGGTCGACGCCGGGGCCGAAATCGCGGTGATTCCCACCCGAAGCTATGCCAGTCGCGGCGCATACAAATTGATTGCCGCGTTGGATCACTTCGCGATCGACGTCGCGGGATGCCGTGCGCTCGATGTCGGCGCATCGAGCGGCGGCTTCACCGACGTGCTGCTGAGTCGCGGCGCCGCAAGCGTAATCGCACTCGACGTCGGCTACGGCCAGCTCGCGCAGCGCCTGCGCGACGATCCGCGCGTCACCGTGATGGAGCGCACCAATGTCCGCGCGGTCCTGGCCGAAGATTTACCCTACCGCCCGGATCTCGTGGTGATCGACACGAGCTTTATTTCGCTGCGGATGGTGCTGCCGCCGGTGGTCGGTTTGGCAGCTTCGCCGGCGCAGATCGTCGCGTTGGTAAAGCCGCAGTTCGAAGTCGGCAAGGAAAGTGTCGGCAAGGGCGGCGTGGTCAGAGATGAATCGCTGAGAAAGCAGGCGCTGGAACAGGTATTGGCTTTCGCCGCCGATAGCGGTCTCGAGATCGTGGGCTCGTTGGAATCGCCGCTCACGGGACCCGCCGGAAATCACGAATTTCTTGCGCTGATGCGCTGGGAGAGGCTGAGTAATTGATTCGCTGAGCGGTCCGAAGCCCTGCGCAACGGCGGATATATCGTTGATGCCGCGTTACAAATCCATGTCTGGCGTTGATCCGCCGCGCTTTGCATCGCCAGCCCAAACCGTTAGGCTGTAAGGAATAGGCGTTTTGGTCGCGGGTCTCGAATTTGACAAAGGTTGCGAATCTGTTCCTTGCGATATGCCTGCTGCTTGGCATGAGCGGGCTGTGCGTTGCCGCGCCTAATGGATTGACCGAAGAGGACCTGCCGTCGCCGTCGCGCAAGGTTGCGCCGAATCGACCCGCGCCGAGCAATCCGCGCGAAGAGCCGAGCGAACCCAGCGAGGAGGTCCGCGAGCCGAGCCACACCGCCGCTCCGATAGCTGTCGCGCCGGTACCCGCTGCCAAGCTCAGTTCCGATAATGGCGAACTGACCTACACAGTCCGCGAGGGCGATAGTCCGGGCTCGATCGCTGAGATGTTTCACGTCGATCTCGCGACCCTGCTGCGCGCCAATCGGATGAGGCCCGACGTCGTGCTGCGTATCGGCGAGGTGATGCGTGTGCCGAACCCGTACGCCTACGAGGTCAGCACGCTCAAAGCACAGGTCGCGAAACTGAACGACGATCTTAGCGGCGACCGCCGCAATATCGAATCGCTGCAGAACGATCTGCAGACCGCGCGCAGCCAGGCCTCGGATCTCACGGCCAGCAACGGCGAGCTCCAGCACGAGGTTCGGATTCTGCCCTGGTGGCGCAAGATCGCGATGACCGCCACCGTCGGCGCGGGCCTTATGTTCGGGATAATGGCGATCGCGCTGCTGGATTGGTTCCTCACGCGCCGGCGTTTTCGCTTGCTGGCCGATCTGAACGAATCGCTCCGCCGGCTCGATCTTAAGTACAAGACACTGCTGGCCAAGGCCGAACTGCGGTTTCAGCAATTGTACGGCAGGCGCCGTCATGGAATCCCCGAAGGCCAGGAATCAGCCAAGGCGCCCGAGGATTACGAGATCGAACATCTGAATCGCGAGCTCAAGGAAGTGCTGGAAAAACATCTCGAACGCATGGGCGGCGGCCGCGAAAGCCATCGCCATTCGTGGTTCCGATCGATGTTCGGCAGTGTCGGTGCTGAGGCCGAGACTCGGCCCTCGCGACGCTAGCGAATCGTCCACGGTTGCGCGAGGCGAAGTCCACAGCCGCTTCAATCTCCCAAATAAAATTTTTTTGGCTGACGCTTTGCCGCAGGATCGGCGCGCACGTTAATCTGTACGCGATGCGTGAGCTTTATCTCCGATACTTTCCGCGACGCGTCGCCGCGATGCTGGCGTTCGCGATCGTCGCGCTGGGATGCGCGTCGTCTCAGCCGCCGGCTAAAACAGCGGCACGGCCGACGGCGCCGGTCGCAAAGCCCACGCCTGCACCCGACACGGTTTCCTCGTCGATTAAGATGGGCAACATCCAGATAACGTACGCGCACCCGGGCGATTATCTCCAATCGCTTGCAGTTACGAAGTATTGGGGCGCGAGCGTTCTGGAGACCCGGCAGAAAAACGGCAGGAGCTATTCCGTGGTGCGCTTCGTCGGCGGCGATCCAATTTGGGCGATCGAAAACCAAAGCCCGACCGAAGGATCGCTGCTCGGCCATCTACCGGGCTCCGGCCGTCCGGACGCGTTGAAATCGATCACTTACGGCCATCTGCCAGATTACTTTGATCAGGAAGCACCGAGTTACGGATCGCCAGAACCGCTGGAGCCCAACAAGTATTATGTATTCTCGGTGACGCGCGGCTCCGGCGCGGTCAGCTTCCAGGCGATCAAGGTGCAGCCGGACGGATCGATCGAAGCCTACGACGCGGATCCGCGCGCCGGCACCAGCTTCGAACTATGCTGCGATCTTCCGGCCGATTTCATCTCAACCCCATCTGACACGGAAAACGAGGAACCCGCCGATAACCCACCTTGAGCGCGAATCGCGTCGCGGATTGGACAAGCTCCCGTTTTCATAGAATCGCCGCGAATCAGGCGTCACTTCGTCATCCCGAGAGCTCGTGAACAACTAAATCGTGAGGAAAATCTCGCGCGTGCCTTCGGCGCTGAGCTTCTTGATCGAGGTTACGCGATCGCTGAGCTGCGCCAGGGTCGATAGCTCGCTCGAGCCGAGGTCGATAAGCACCGAGTAAATCGAGAACTGGAGCTCTTCCTTGCGCTCCTGCAGATGCTTGAGCCATTCGGGGCGCACGCGCGACTCGCCGTCGGTGATCATCACGATATCGGCGCGCTTGAGTTGTTTCTGTTCCAGCAATGCGACCGCCGCGTCCAGTGGTGCCTCGAAGTCGGTGCCACCACCGGGAAAGTATTCGGCCAGCTCCATCACTTTGGCCAGTTCGGGCTGATAGCGCCGCTCACGATTGAGATCGAAGATCCTGAGACTGCCTTCGCCCGAAGAGAACAGCACCGCGCGGAACAGCCGGCGCTGGCGGCGCGCAATATCCATCAGCGTGAGCGTCACCGCCTTGGCCCACAGTTCCTTCTCACCCTCCATCGAGGAACTGACGTCCAGGCAGGTTATCATCGGGCCCTTGCCCTTCTGCTCATCCTGCCGAAGCTGATACTGCAACACGGCGCCTTCGAGCAGACGGCGCTTGAAGTCGCGATAAAGGCCGGGATGATGCAGCGCGAGCAGCTCCGCGGGAATCAGGCGGCCGAGTTCCGAGCCGCGTTCGATATCGTAAACCTCGGCCTCGCCGCGCTCGACGGTTTTGCGCCGCAGCGCGCGCGCGTCCTGCTTGAAGCGCCCCACCAGTCGCGCGAGCTCGGCGATTTTTTTATTGCGGGCCAGACGCCGCCCGAGCTCTATCCGTTCGCCCGCGGAAAGCCTCCCGGCCTGGCCGAACTCGAGGCCAAAGTCGTGGCTGTCCTGCGCCGCGCGATCGACCTCGTCGACCAGTTTGGCGCTCGCGACCTGAAGGCGTTTGAGCTCGGCCGACTTCAGTTGCGCGAGCGTGCTGTCGAACGCGCGAGATTTCTGATTGAGGCGCGCTTCTGAGACTTGCGCGGCGCGCTCGGCTGCCTTCTTCAGCTCTTCGAGCTTCTTCTGCAACTTCGCATCGTTGGCTTCCGATGGCTCCGCCGCAGGCGCCTCGTCCGCAGCCTTCAGCGCCGACGCGCGTTCTTCGAGATCCTGCTCCTGATGCTGCAGATCCCACAGATCGAGCATCTCGCGGCGATTGATCAAGCGCTCGGCGCGCACCATCTCGAGCACCTCTTCGCCCAGCACCATCGCCGCGATCGCGGCCTTGTCCTCTTCGAGCAGAGTGCGATCCTTGAGCGCTTCGAACGCCGCAGTCGGCAACAGCCCCTCGAGAATTTTGCGGTTGAGCGCCGCGCTCGCGCGCATCGCGTCGGGCTTGCGCCACACCACGTTGTACTTGAACAGCGCGAAAAACAGATCCTGCATCAGGGCGGCGAAGTGCGGCACTAATCGCTCGCCGCTCTCTTGCAGATCAGCCAGCGTCCCGGCCTCGAGCAGGATGTCCGACCAGGCGCGCCGATCGTAGCTGTCGCTCTCCAGCCACGAACTCTCGACAGGCACTGTCGGCACGTAAAGCCGCTTCGGCTTTATGATTTTTGATTTGCGCGCCATCGAGCAGCACGAGCAAACAATATGCTCACGTCGATCTTATATGATCCGACGCGTTTGCGCTCGTGCATACGCGGTGCGCGCGATGACCTGCGCGCGTGGGCCACCCGGGGCGTGGCAACGACCTATCTAATGGTCGCGTGACGGGGGCGCGCCGGCGCCGGCTTCATCAGCTCCGCTCGCATCAGCGACACGCGATGGGACGACTTGAGTCCGACCAGCAACTCGGAGATCGACGCGTTGAGCTGCGGATGAATGAAGGCGGGGGCAAGTTCACTCAGCGGCGCGAGCACGAAACGGCGCTCGTGGAGCAGCGGATGGGGCACCTTGAGCTCGCGGGTGTTGATGATTTCTTTGTTGAACAGCAGTAGATCGAGATCGATGATGCGGGGCCGGTACTTGCTGCGATGCGCCGGCTTGCGCCCGCGCACGCGCTTGCGCCCCATGGTTCGTTCGATCGCCAATAGCCGGCGCATCAGGGATTCCGCGTTGAGGTCGGTCTCGATTTCGACCGCTCCGTTGAGGAACGGATTTCGGACGCCGTCGCCCACTGGCTCGGTTTCGTAGATCGATGACTGGCGCAAGAGCTTGGTCTGCGGCAGTTCGGCGATGCGTTCGAGCGCCTCGCGAAAATTGGCAGTTCGATCGCCTAGATTAGTTCCTATTCCGATGAAGGCCCTGTTGGGCATTCCCTCTGTTACAGCCGCAGCGCTTCCAGCCTCGCTGCCGCCTCTTTTAGTCGTTCGCTTCCCACCGTGAGCGAGAAACGCACAAATCCCTCGCCGGACTTGCCGAAACCGGAGCCGGGCGTGATCACAACTCCTGCTTCCTTGAGCACGCGCTCGGCGAACGATGCCGAATTGTATCCCTTGGGTACTTCGACCCACAGGTAGAACGTCGCGCGCGGCGCCTCGCATTTGAGTCCGATACGATGTAGCGCCGCGACCATCATGTCGCGACGTTCCTTGTATATCGCGCAGTACTCGGTCAATTGATCGTCGCCGCCACTGAGCGCGGTGATCGCTGCTTCCTGCACGGCTTGAAACACGCCCGAATCAAGATTGGTTTTCACCGTGCCCAATCCGCGTATCAGCGTAGGGTTACCCACGGCGAAGCCCACCCGCCATCCGGTCATCGAAAAAGTTTTCGACAATGAATGGAATTCGACCGCACAATCGTGCGCTCCTTCGACTTCGAGGATGCTCGGAGCGCGATAGTCGTCGAACGCGATCTCCGAGTAGGCCAGATCGTGGCCGAGCACGATATCGTAGCGGTGACAGAAATCGACCGCTTGCAGAAAGAAATCACGTTCGGCGGTCGCGGCGGTAGGATTATTGGGATAATTCAGCCACAAAAGTTTTGCGCGGCGCGCGATCTCGGTCGGTATCGCGCCGAAGTCCGGCATGAAGTGATTGTGCTTGGTGAGCGGCATGAAATAGGGCTCACCGCCGTTGAAGACACATCCGGAGTAGTAGACCGGATAACCCGGATCGGGAATCAGAACGATATCGCCCGGGTCTACGATCGCGGCAGGAAAGTTTGCGATACCTTCCTTGGATCCAATCAACGCGCAGACTTCCGAGTGGGGATCGACGGAAACCTCGAAACGTCGTTTGTACCATCCCGCCGCCGCTTCTCTGAAGGCTGTCAATCCCTGGTAGTCGGGATAACGATGGTTTTCTTTTCTTTCGGCGGCACGCTGCAGGCTGTCGACGACATGCTGAGGCGTGGGCAAATCGGGATCGCCGATGCCGAGGCTGATTACATCAACGCCTTTTTCCTGAAGCTCTTTCTTGAGGCGATCGAGCTCCGCAAAAAGGTAGGGCGGCAAGAGACTGAGTCGCGAGGCTAATTTCAGATGCACCAGAATCCTCTTAAAGCACCATTGCACTGTCAATAACAGAATTATGTTAGAGACGGAATGAGTCTGGTTAAAAGAGTTGTTCGGTCGCAGCTTCGAATAATCCCAGCGAAACCCACGAAAACTGGCAGTAAACAACCTTGAGTGAAAATGAACAGCGTTCTAGATTAGATTCATTTTCCACCGCCGGTTGATCGAAAACCCAGCGCCCAACACGCTGGACATCGAATTTCTCAATATTTTCCTACTTTTTTATGCTTTTGCTCATTGAGACAAAAGTCAATCACGTCTATCTGTTGCCCTGCGCGCGAGCATATGGCAATTTATCTGCCGTACGCCTGTACCAACATAGCTTTTTGCACATGGTCGCCGAGGGATAGGTGGAAAGCCCGCGGCAAAGGGGCTGACCATAGATGGTGCAATTCGAGCCTGTCGAACCGTTTTAAAAATAGTTTGCGGGACCGGCGTCCTTTTGGGTTTCCTTTGTCACGAGGCCTTATGCGCATTGTATCGCGGTGCAAAGTCATTCTCGATGTCCAAGCGGCTCCTGGGGTCGCGCTCACCTCTGCACTTTTATTCTTGAGCCTCGTTGCATTAGCGTCGTTGATTCGGCCTGACGTCGCCTTGGCCTTCACCGACGCTCAAGCGACCGCGGGTGCCCAGAAGTTCCAACTGCAGTGTGCCCGCTGCCACGGCCCAAACGGGGAAGGCGAAGATAACATCTATAATTCCTACATCTATCACGGGCTGCGGGCACCAGAACTTATCGGACCCACCGCGTTTCCGGTTGTTCCGCGCCCATACCAGAAGCTGCGTCATTTCGATTTCCACAGCGTGCGTGACGTGTATGAGTTTACTTCGGCTGTGATGCCGGCCGATCAGCCCGCCAGCCTCGACAGCGCGTCTTACTGGGACGTAATCGCTTATCTGCTCCAGGCTAACGGCGTGCATTCAGACGGCAAAGAACTCAACGAAACCACTGCCGCAGAGACTCCAATTCCGCTGATGAGACGGCAAGGGTCGTCGACACATACTGCCTCCGCTGGACAATGAATCCGCTGATCAACCGAGCGGTACTGCCGCTCGCGGTACTGTTGCTCCTCGGTGCCGGAGGCTTTGTGGCGCTATCGCAGCGTCCGTGGCTACCGCGCTCGGACGTGGTTCAGCCGATCCCGTTCAGCCATCGGGTTCACGCCGGGGAGCGAAAGATACCGTGCGAGTTTTGCCACATTTACGCGCGCCATTCGCAGACCGCAGGCGTGCCGCCAGTTCAGAAATGCGTGGGATGCCACGGCAATCTCGCGCCCGGCGGATTGAATGCGGTGACGCAACCATGGACCGACCAGCGGCAACCGTCGTTCGAAATCCGCTGGAACCGGGTTTATACTTTGCCGGATTTTGTCCGCTTCGCGCATCGGCCACATATCAACGCGCGAATCAAATGCCAACGCTGTCATGGACCGGTCGAGACGATGGATCGAATCGTGCCGGTACGCGAAATCAACATGGGCTTTTGCATCCAATGCCACACCCGCAAAAAAGTCCGCACTGATTGTTTTGTCTGCCACTATTAAGCGAACGATACGATGCCAGACGTTTCCAGACGCACGTTTTTAAGAATCGCAGCCGCAGCCGGAGCGGTCGCCTCGGTGCCCGGATGCAAGCCGGCGGCGCGCCAGTTGATTCCCTATGTCATTCCCGACAACACCCTGATTCCGGGAGTGGCCTCCTTCTACGCCGGAGTCTGCGGCCAGTGTCCAGCGGGATGCGGCACCGTCGCGCGCGTGCGCGAGGGCCGCGTGATCAAGCTGGAAGGCAATCCCAACGATCCTATTAGTGGTGGCGCGCTGTGCGCGCGCGGCCAGGCCTCGTTGCAAGGGCTGTACAACCCCGATCGTCTGGCGCGGCCGAATCAGCGCGCCAATGGCAAGCTTGACTCAATCTCGTGGGACGCCGCCTACAAGCTGATGACCGAGCGCCTGCACGCGGCTTCAGGCGCCGGCAAGAATCGGGTCGCGCTGATGGGCACGCCCGCCGGTCCCACGCTCAGCGCGATTTTCGCAACCTGGTTGCGCGCGTGGAATTCGGACCGCCTGATCTCTTATCAGGCGCTGAATGACGAGCCCGCGCACGCCGCGGCTCGCACCTGCTACGGCCGCGACGACCTGCCGGTCTACCAGATAGATACCGCGGACGTGGTCTTGTCTTTCGGCGCGGATTTTCTCGAGACCTGGGGCTCCCCGGTCGAGATGACGCGTCAGTACGCGCAGTTCCGCGCGCCGCGCACGAACGGCAATCAAACCACGATCGGATATTCGGCTTACGTCGGGCCGCGTTTCGGGCTGACCGCCGCCAAATGCGACGAATGGGTCGCCGCGCGTCCGGGCGCCGAAGCCGCCGTCGCGCTCGCCGTATTACATGAGCTGGCAGCTCAAGGGGGCGCTTCCGCTGCCGGAGTCGATCTTAAGGCGATCCAAAGCTTCGCCGCCTCGTACGATCCGGCTTCGGTGGCTCAGAACAGCGGCGTATCCGCACAGACGATCAGCCGTATCGCGAAACGCTTCGCCGACGCTCCCAGCGCCGTGGCGCTCGCCGGAACCGAAGACCCGACGACACACGTTGCGGCGATGCTGCTCAACGCTGTCAAAGGCAATATCGGCAAAACCGTGCGGTTTCTCGAAGCTGCCAAGCCGCAGCCGCTCACCAACGCTCAAGACATGGCGGCGGTTATCGAGGCTATGCGCTCGAGCACCATCGACGTGCTGGTGGTCACCGGTGTGAATCCACTTTTCACCATGGGAGCGGATACCGGCTTCGCTGAAGCGATTAAGCACGTGCCGTTCGTTATCTGGTGCGGCGAAGTTCCTGACGAGACCGCGCAATCCGCGCATCTGCTGCTGCCGATTCATCATCCGCTGGAAACCTGGGGCGACGAGATGCCGCGGCCTGGCGTGATGACGCTCGGCCAGCCTGCTATGCAACCGGTGTTCGAGAGCAAGCCGCTGGGCGATATCCTGCTGGATTCGGCCCGCGCGGGAACGGCTCAAGGCGAGATTTGGCAGAATACCGCGTCTGCGGTTGAGGCAAATTGGCGCGACCTCCACAAACAGGCCGGGGTCGGCGAATCGTTCGACGATTTTTGGGAAAAGGCACGCCGCGCAGGCGGATGGTTCGAAGAGGCAAAGGTCGCCCAGGTAGGTCTCAAGCCCGAAGCGCTGCAAACCCCGCCAAAGATCGAGGCGCCGACTGCAGGCCTGACCATGGTCGCCTATCCGCACGTCCTCCTTTACGACGGACGCGGCGCCGACAAGCCCTGGCTCCAGGAAATCCCCGAACCGGTATCACAAATAGTGTGGGATAGCTGGGCCGAGATTCATCCCGCCACCGCCAAGCGGCTTCAGGTCGAAGAGGGCGATATCGTCGAGCTGCGCTCGCCGCACGGTCGTATCGAGGTTGCGGCGCATCTCTTTGAGCGCGCCCAGCCTGACGTGATTGCGGTGCCGATCGGACAGGGCCACGTATCGTACGGACGCTACGCGACCGAGCGCGGCTGTAATCCGTGGCAGATGCTAACCGCTGGACAACGCGTGGTGCACGTCGAGCTCAGCCGCACCGGCCGGAGCGACGCCCCGGTAACGCCGGTCGGAATGTCCACGATGATGAAGCGGCCGATCGTCGAAACCATCAGCCTCGACGATCTCAGCAAGGGTATCAAGCCGCCGCCGTTCGAAGAGGAACCGCCC
>DATJOQ010000013.1:0-5852 GCA_035506935.1 Binataceae bacterium (SeqCode)
TTCTGCAGCAGCGGGCCCGTTCAAGCTCACGCGCGCGAAGCCGGACCGTACAGCAGCCGATACTCGCGCTGGCCGCCCAGAACTTTCTTCACGTAATCGCGTGTCTCGTGGAAATCGATATTCTCAACCCATTCGTCATCATCGCCGGAAAAGCGAGCGTTCCATCGCTGCACCGCGTGCTCGCCTCCATTGTATGCGGCAACGGCTTTGAACGGATTGTCGCCGAACATCTCGAACAGGTTCTTCAGATATGCGGTCCCAAGCTCTACATTCAGCGTCGGATCCCACAGATTCAATCCGCCCGACGACATCCCGCTCTGGACGGCGACCCGCTCTGCCGTGCTCGGCAACAATTGCATCAAGCCGCGCGCGTCTGAGACTGAGCGAGCTTGCGGATCGAACAGACTCTCCTGGCGCATCAGCGCCAGCAACAGATAGGGATCGAGGCCGGTGCGCTTCGACGCGGGCGCGATCAAATCCCAGTATCCGCGCGGGTAGCGGAAGCGCTCGGCCACGTTTGGATTCATCTCGCCGCGCTCTGCGATGGTGCGCGCGAGAATCAAGGGGTCGTGATAATCGCCCGCCTTCTGAAATTCGACCAAGAGAAAATCGCGCAGCGACGGATCATGCCCTGCTTCGCTGCGCAGCGTGCGAAGCTCGCCTGCCTCGAGTTTGTCGAGTCCGAGCGTTTGCAGTTCGATCGCGCGGCTTAGATGAAATTCGCCTGTGCCCGTGATAGCCGGCGCGTCAGTCACGATCGGATCGGCAACCGAAGCGGCCGGGAGCACGGCCGGATCGGCGCCAATCCGGCGTGCGGCGAGAGCAGGATAATAATTGCTGTCGATGCTTGCAGCCACACGCTCCAGGATCGGACGCGCTGCCGCCTGGTCGCCGCTTTTCTCCAGCGCCCGCGCCTGCCAGTAACCGAACATATCGCGCTCGGCGGGCTCGGTGGAGCGGCCTTTAGCGGTGTCAAAGCTCCGCGCGGCAGCGGCGTAATCACCCGCCATATAAAGCATCCAGGGCGCGCGGAAACGCGCCTCGGATGCGGCTTCGCTGTATGGATAGGCGATTATCAAGCGCTCGTATATGGCGCGCGCGGCACTTAAACGATTGTCTTCTTCAAACGTGCGGCCGATTTTCAGCATCGCTTCCGGCGCCAGCACGTTCTCGGGAAATTTCGCCGGTATCTGCTGAAAGTAAATCCGCGCCTGCTGAGTGTCGTCATCATGCCAATACAAGCGCGCCAGGTCATAGAGCGCTTCGGGCGCCGAAGGCCCGCGTGGCGCCATCCTAAGATACGATTCGAGAGCCGCCTTACGCCGCGCGGGATCCGACATCCAGGATTTGCCTGTGAGCCATGTCAGCTCCGCGCGCTGCGCTACGGTGGTCGCCGTCGCCGACGCCCGCTTGATCTGGATGCGCGCATCGGCCGGGCGTCCTTCTCGCAACAACAACTCGGCTTCGTCGCGATGATAGCGGAATGAGTGCGAGTCCAGGAGATGCGGATAAGTGCCAAGCAGCGCGTACGCTTCCTCGCGCGCCTGCGAATCATAAGCGCCGCGCGGATATTTCAGGCGCAGGGTCTGAAACGCGACGTAGGCGGCACGCGGATCGCTGGTTGCGGCGGATGAGCGCGCCAGCAGCAGGCGCGTCTCCTGTTCCAGTTCGGCGCTCACCGCACGCAGCAAGATCCGCGTGGTGAGATCGCGCGCGCGCGCAGCGCGATCCTGCTTGAAGGCGATCGCGGCGAGCTGGTAGGAAGCGTCTTCGGCGAAAACGCTTTGCGGATAGGTCTCTACCAAACGATTGAAGCTTCTCTCGGCACCGTTCAAGTCGCCGAGATCGCGCTGCGCTGAGCCCAGATACATCAGCGAGTAATCGGCGAGCTGCGGGTAGGTTTCGGCCGCGATCGTCAGCCGCTCGGCCGCGGTTGCCGGATCGTGATTGGTATAGGCGCGATAGCCGTCAACGAAGGCCTGGCGCGGCGGACTCAGGACCACGCTCGGCGAGGCCGGCGCGCTGGCGCGCGGCGGCTCGGGCCGAGCGCCGTCGGAGTGAAACGTCGTCTCGGGCACGCTGGCGGCGGGCGGTGTCGTCGCCACCTGTCCGCCGGCGCATCCGGCACTGATCAGCAGCCAGAGGATCGCAAAACTCGTCTTCAACGATAACTCCGGGATTTCCGAGACAGGCGCCTCAACCACTATCATCCCCACAGATCTGGTTAGCATCCGGATCGGCCCCCATTCAATTGGCTTGATCGCTGCACCGCCGTGTCGATGCGGAAATAGATACCGCAAACGCGTATATTGAGGCCTGTGAGCAGTAATCAGAATCATCGTCACAAACTGATCCTCGGCTCGCGCTCGCCGCGACGCCATCAGTTGCTGCGCGAGGCCGGAATCGAGTTTGTCGCGATCGAGAGCGGCACCGATGAAACTCCGATAGCAGGCGAAGCCGCGCGCGATTTCGCGCTACGGATGGCGCGTGAAAAGGCGCTGGCGGTCTCGCTAAAGGCACCTCGCGATCTGGTGCTGACGGCCGACACCGTGGTTGAAATCGACGGAGATATCCTGAACAAGCCTGAGGGCGCGGAGAGCGCGCGTGCGATGCTGCGCCGATTGTCGGGGCGCACTCACGTCGTGATTACGGCATTCGCGATCGCGCGCGACAACGCCGTGCTGGAGAGCACGCCGATTCAAAGCCGTGTCAGTTTTCGCGAACTGACCGACGATATGATCGACGCGTACATCGCCAGCGGCGAGCCGTTCGATAAAGCCGGCGCGTACGGTATCCAGGGCAAAGGCGCGGATTTTATAATTCAGGTCGACGGTTCGTGGAGCAACGTGATGGGACTGCCGGTGGACGAAACGCTTGCGGCCCTGCGGCGTTATGGAGCGATCTAACTCTGCCCGAGACTGCTCGATCATGTCGACTCGTCAGCCCTACTTCCCTTCAGGAGCCAGCAGATAGAAGACAGCAGCCATCGCGAACATTCTTCGCACGCGATCGCCGAGGGCCTCGCCGCGACGCGTACTCGCATTGCCGAGGCCCAGCGGCGCGCAGGCCGCGCCAGCGGATCTGTGCGGCTGGTGCTCGCGAGCAAGACTCAAACACCCGACGCGATTCGCGCGGCCTATCTTGCCGGTGCGCGCGATTTCGGCGAGAACTACGTGCAGGAATCGCTCGATAAGCGCAGCGCGCTGGCCGATCTCACCGATCTCCGGTGGCACATGATCGGGCATCTTCAGACCAACAAGGCGAAGAGCGCGGTCGAGAACTTCGACTTGATTCATACGCTTGATTCTGAGCGTCTGGCGGCGCAAATCGCGCGCGTGCGATCGTCACCCAAAGTTCCGATGCTGATCGAGGTCAATCTCGGTGGCGAGACAAGCAAGAACGGGGTCGCGCCGGAGCGGGTCGAAGCGTTGATCGATGCGGCGCGCGAGCTGGTTGAGATTCGCGGCCTGATGACGGTTCCGCCGCAGGTGGACGTCGCCGAAAAAGCGCGCCCATATTTCGCCAAGATGCGGGAGATGCGCGAGCGGCTTGCGGCCCTGACCGGCCTTGCGCTAAGCGAGCTGTCGATGGGAATGACGGCTGATTTTGAAATCGCGATCGAAGAGGGAGCGACGATAGTGCGAGTCGGCAGGGCGATTTTCGGCGAGCGGCGGCGATGAAGAAACTGGGCTTTATCGGCGCCGGCAACATGGCGGAGGCGCTCGCGCGCGGACTGCTCGCAAAGAAGATTTTCTCGGCTGCCGAGCTAATCGCGTCGGACGTCGATCAGGCGCGCCGCCGAAAATTTACGCGTCTGCTCAAAGCCGAAACCACCGCCGACAATCTTGACGTGGTGAGTCAGTCGCGGGTGATTGTGCTCGCGGTCAAGCCACAGACGATCGACGTCGTGCTCGGCGAAATCGCAACCGCGCTGAGCGCGAATCGCAAGCGCAGCACAACTTTGTTCATCTCGATCGCGGCGGGCGTGCCTATTTCGCGGCTTGAAAATCATCTGGGCGCCAACACGCGCGTGATTCGCGTGATGCCGAACGCGCCCGCGATGGTCGGTCAGGGAATGGCGGCGCTGGTCGGCGGCTCGCATGCCACCAAAGTCGACGAGCGTTTCGCGCTCAAGATTTTTCGCGCGGTCGGTGAAGCGGTGATGCTTGACGACGAGTCGTTGCTCGACGCGGTGACGGCGCTCTCCGGCAGCGGTCCGGCGTACGTTTATCTCTTTATCCAGGCGATGACCGAAGCCGCAGTGAAAGAGGGCCTGCCCGCCGAGCTCGCGCTGCAGATGGCTCTGCAAACCGCGCGCGGCGCCGAACAGACCATGCGGCAATCGCGGATGGCGCCGTCGGAGTTGATTCGGATGGTGGCGTCACCGGGCGGCACGACCGAAGCTGCATTGCGAAGCTTCGCCGGCGACCGCTTTTCGGCGATCGTCGGCGCCGCGATTCATGCAGCGGCGGAGCGCTCGCGTGAACTAGGCCGCTCAAGGTAAACTTACGCCGTGTTCGTATACAGCAACCTGATAATCACCATCGCGCAGATGGCGCAGACAATCCTGCAGCTCTATTTGTACGTGGTAATCGCGTCAGCAATCCTGAGCTGGGTCGAGCCTAACCCGTACAATCCAATCGTGCGCTTTATCTACTCGATCACCGAACCGGTGTTCGATTGGGTACGCGAGCATATCCCGGTTTTTTTCGGCGGAATCGACTTCTCGCCGATGATCGTCATCTTAGGCATCTGGTTCCTTCAGTCTTACTTCATTCCGACCGTAGCTCGCCTGGCGATTTCCGGTTTTAGTTGAGCGCTCGCGCGACGGTCGCGGATACAGCTTGGCTGCGAATCGGCGCTGGCCATGTAACCCTGCAAATAGTGGCGCGGCCCGGCGCGGGGCGTCAGCGATTCGTGCGAGCCGAGGATCGTGGCTTGGTCGTCGCGCTCAACTCACCACCTGAAAAGAGCAAGGCCAACGACGAGCTGCTGGTCTTTCTCGCGCGTTCATTCGGTCTTCCACGTTCAGCGCTCGAAATAGTTCGCGGATCGAACGCGCGCCTCAAGCTGATTCAAATCACAACCGCGACTCCCGATACGCTCGCTATCCGAGTCAAAGATTTGGCTGACAGCCTTGAAGCAAAGTAGACTGAAAGAAGTGCCGGCAAGTGGTTTCTGCTCCTGCAGCGCGACACCGGTGTTGTGCCGCGCCGCGGATCGTCGGTTGACAGTGCTGAGTACCGTAGTTAGCTTTCCAGTAGGGTGCCATGCCGATTTACGAATATAAGTGCGCAAATTGCGGTGTTTTCGAGGAACTGCAGAAGTTTTCCGACCCACCACTGAAGCGTTGTCCGACGTGTAAAAGCAAGGTTGAGCGGTTGGTTTCGCGCACTTCGTTCGTGCTCAAGGGCAGCGGATGGTACGCGACGGATTACGCCCGCAAACCGGCATCGAGCGGTGACTCTAGCTCTTCTTCCAGCGACAGCAGCGCGTCAAGCAATGGAACCTCGTCGGGGGACTCGACGTCGTCGTCGGATGCTTCAGCCAAATCCGATTCGGCCAAGAGTTCCGATTCGGGTACAAAGTCAGAGGCCAGCTCAGCAAAAAGCACCAAGTCCAAGAGCAGCACCGCAAAATCGGCGGACTGAATAAGGATGCGTCCGCGGTCTCAGAGCGCATCCTGAATTACTCAACTCCTTCTCCATCGACGCGGACAACGCTAGCATCTGCGGGATGCGCGCGTTGACCCTGAATCGAACGCTTGAGCTAAACCGCGATTATCCCCGGCCGTCGGTGCGTGCTGGCGAGAGCCTGGTCCGCATACGCATGGCTGGCATCTGCGGGACCGA
>DATJOQ010000014.1:0-3371 GCA_035506935.1 Binataceae bacterium (SeqCode)
CAGGTTCTGATGCACGCCGCCTTCGCTCCACCAGATTCGCGACGAGTCCGGATCGTTGCTTTCGAAGGGCCGGATACCGTCTTTCTGCCGCAACCGCCAGACGCCCTTGCCTTCGTGCTTGAGATCGACCAGCGACGTGGACCATCGACTCCCCTGCCCTTCGCGATTGAGCCGCCACCGCCCCAGATGATGCGAGCAGGCGACTACACCGGGCCGGATACTTTCCGTAATCCAAACGTCGCTCACGAAGTATCCGATCTCAGTGCTGACGCGAGCCAGATCGCCGGTCGCCAGACCCAATCGCCGCGCGTCCACGGGATTTATCCAGAGCGGATTCCGATGCGAAATCTCATTGAGCCACTTGGCGTTTCCCGATCGCGTGTGGATTAGCGTGGGAAGTCTGAAGGTCGGAACCAGCACCATCTCACCCCTGGACGAATCCAGATTCTGTGGCGCGACATGACTCGCGGCGTAACCGGGAATCGCATACTCGGACCATCCCCAGTCAACCAGCGTGGACGAGTAGAATTCCTGCCTTCGCGAGGGCGTCGCGAATCCTTCCATCGCCTCGCCGTCGATCAAAACACCGATCGCTTTACCGCCTTTTGTGATCACCTCGGTTTCGGACGAAGTCTCGCTGCCCTCAAGTTCCGCGGCGCTGAGGCGCCGCTCGTGCCGCTTGTAGTTATCGCGCGATACCTCGAACGCGCCGTATTTACGCATGTACTCGAGCGGCGCGAGCCCTTCTGCCGCGGCCTTTTGCGGCAATCCGGGCACCGCGTTCTCGAAGATCCAACGATAATATTCTTCGACCTTAAGTTTCTCGCCGTGTCGATACGGCGATTCGAAGTGACGGCGTATTCCGAGACTTCCGTCAGGATCGATGCGCCATGAAAGTTCGATCCAGAATTCGTCCTCCTCCCACACCTCACCCGGATTGGCCTGGTAGGTGAACTCGACCTCCTTGCCCTGCCGGCGCAAAAACTCCCGCATCACCGGCTGGCGAAACGAAAGCCACACGCCGCTGTGCGTCTCCTGGCTCTGCAGATCGTGTCGCTCGGGCGCCAATCCCATCGGCAGCACATAATCGGCGAAAATCGCGGTCTCGCTCCAGGTCGGCGTGAGCGCCGCGTGCAACCCGACGCTCTTCTCGTCGCGCAGCATTTCGATCCAGCTAAAGCCGTCGGGATTGGTCCACACCGGGTTGTAGACGCGAGTGAAATAGACGTCGAGTTTCGCGCGCGCTTCCTTGACGAAGTGAGGCAGCAGGAAGCTCATCTCGTAGCAGCCAAACGGATACTCTTTTGGAAACGTTACCTCGTTCCAGGACTTGACGGGGGTCGGCTCCTGCCAGAATCGCGGACTGTACTTGTTCCAGGCGCTGGGCGACGTTCCTCCGACGCTGCCGACACTGCCGGTAAGCACGCTCAGAAAATGCAACGCGCGCGCGATTTCCCATCCGTTGAGATTTCCCGACGACGCGCCGCGCCAATTATGCGAGGCGAAGCGAGAGCCTGCTCGCCCGATTTCGCGCGCGACCGCGACGATGGTCTCAGCCCCCACGCCGCTTTCTGCCTCCGCAAAAGCCGGCGTAAAGCGTTGATACTCGCTCTTCAGCGCGGCGATAAAGTTTTCGAACGTTCGCTCATCCGCCGGTCGTTTCGCATTCAGATATTCACTCCAGTTAATCCAGCGGCGCATGAATGGCGCGTCGTAGAGGCCCTCATCAAGAATTATTTTGGCCATCGACAGCAGCACCGCCGCTTCCGAGCCCGGCTGCGTCGGCAGCCAGTAGTCACCGCTGGCAGCCGTGTTCGAGAGCCGCGGATCCATCACCGCGATCTTCGCTCCCGACATCTTGCCTTCGATAATTCGCTGCGCGTGCGGATTGAAATAGTGCCCGGCTTCCAGATGGGAGCTCAGCAGCAGGATGAACCGCGCATTGGCATGATCCGGCGACGGACGGTCATATCCCTGCCAGATCTGATATCCCATCCGCGCGCCGGCCGAGCAAATATTCGTGTGCGAGTTGTGCCCGTCTACTCCCCACGCCTGCAGCACGCGATCCATCGCTCTTTCGTAACCAGGCCGCCCGACGTGGTACATAACCTCATTGTTCCGGCCTTCCTGGATCGCTTTACGAATCCGCTGCCCGAAATCGTCGAGCACCGCGTCCCAGCTCACGCGCTCCCAATCGCCGCTGCCCCGCGGACCCTTGCGCTTGAGCGGATAAAGGATTCGCTCGGGGTCGTTGACCTGGTTGATCGTGGCAGGGCCTTTGGCGCAATTGCGGCCGCGGCTTCCCGGATGAACCGGATTACCCTCAAACTTCCGAATAGTATTCCGATCTTTGTCGATATAGGCCAAGAGTCCGCAAGCAGCTTCGCAATTGAAACATATTGTCGGGACCAGTGAGTAATGACGTGGTACTCTCCTGCGAGGCCAATTGCGCGAATCATACTCGACCCAATCGTCCCATTTATCGAGCGGTGGATAGTTGACTAGAGTGCCATCCTCGCGCCGTTGGCTGTCGTCGAACGATGATTCCCGAGTATCGCCCAATAGTCCTAATCGAACCGCGATTTGTTCGACCAGACTGATCGGCGGATGGAACGGCATCTGTCTTCTTTGCCTAGCTCAGCGGAATCAGTTGTGGCGCGCGCACCCAGATGTGCTCGTGCAGGAATAAACCCGCGAGAGTCATCACGGCCGCGATCATGACGAGTAGGCTTGACCCTATCGAAATCAGCAGTATCGGAAATAGTAATCCGACGCCGGCGACCCCGAGCCACGTCAGCGGCGCGAACAGCCCGCGCGCGATACTATTCTTGGCGCGCTCCGCATCCTGCGTCGGATGCGAGGTCCCTAGCTCGAACGCCAGCACCAGTGCTGAAACGATCAAACCACCGAGTAACGTTCGCGCTAACAGCGTACGGTCAAAGCCGATCGATGGAAGCATCAGTGAGAGTAGCAGCAGCGCCGCGCTGCCGGCGCTTACCGCGTGTATCAGCATCTGAAGCACGAGCGCTGGGTCCTGCCAGAAATCCCTGCCCTTGGCTTGAGCGAAGAGGAATCCGGTATAGATAGCAGTTAACACTGCGAATACTATAATCGGCCAATGTAGATAATCACGAAACCCAGTTACGCCGAATATATCCGCCACCGCCCACAACGTTAATAGAATACTATATCCCGTGATGATATAAGCACCCCGGGTTAACCATGAGCGCCACTGGGGGCGAATAAGTACATAGTAGAAACGCTCGGGTCGATCGAGATCGATTACCAGTAGTACCCCGGTGAAGCCGATAAAGACTAACGCCACGATGACCGCGCTTAGTCCAACCGCCGAGCTCTGATTGCCGATTCCT
>DATJOQ010000015.1:0-4476 GCA_035506935.1 Binataceae bacterium (SeqCode)
CGTAGCAATCGAGGGTCGGTTACCGTCGCGACCGGCGCGCTGCTCGATTGGGCCTTCAGCTGTAGCTGATGCTTTTCAAACAGCGGCGCGAACTCGATCGCGAGCGCTTGCGTGAAGTCGCCGAGATCGACCGACTCGTTGCTGGTTCCCAGGCAGCCGCCTCGGAGCTCGCTCAGCATCAGCATCTCGTCGATCAGGCGATTCAGATCGTCTGCGTTCCGCGCGATTCGTTCGAAAGTTGCTTTGTGCTCCGGATGGGTCTCGGCGACATCGCCCTGCAGTAATTCCGTATAGCCCAGCATCACCGTAAGCGGAGTACGCAGCTCGTGTGAGACGCGCGCCACCAGCGCGTCACGATAGGCGACCGCTTGCAGCAATCGATGGCGCTGCAGGAAGCCTGTCAGGCGCGCACGTCGCAGGATCAGATCGGAGGTCAAGGCAATAAGCGCGGTGAGAATCAGCAGCAGCAGATGAATACTGCGCGTATGCTCGTCGCCCGCAATTCGATTCAGATCGCCGATACTGAAATACAATCCCATCGGCAGAAAGAATACTGCCAGTGAGTAACGGAACTCCCACGGCATCAGCAACGCCACGGTCAGCGACAGCAGGTTGAGCATGCCGTAGTACGGGCTGGTGAAGCCGCCGCTCGCATACACCATCAGGTCGATCAACAATCCGCAGGCGAGAAACCCGAACAGCAGGCTCGGCTCTGGTCTGCGCCGCCCCGCTCCGGTTTTGAGGTAAAGCATGATGACCTGCGCACCCAGCAGCATCGCCAGGTTCGCGCAGACCGCGGCTTTCAGGCTGAGTCCGCTTCCAAGTTCGGCAATCGCGACCGCCGGCATCAGCGCGATCGCAATCAGGCACGCCGTGCGTCCCCGGGTAAGCGTCTGCTGCCTCAGCTCGTCGAGGAAGCGGGCCCGCAGCTCGGGCTCTTCGGGAACCTGAACACAGGCCTCACGCAATGAATCGATTTTCGCGGCCAGCGCAGCCAGCGGCTTCAGTACAGCTATATACCGCGGCCGCGCCGGGTGTTCCGCGCGCGGCGCGAGCGCCGCTATCTCGGACACCGCTTGATTGAGCATCACGTCGGAAGCAGCCCGCGTGCCAGCTCTCAAAACTATGCTTGTGGATAAGTGAAAACCTGTGGATAAGTGATCCGGAAGCGCAATGTCGCGATTTTGA
Source organism: Binataceae bacterium (SeqCode) (assembly GCA_035506935.1). GTDB lineage: Bacteria > Desulfobacterota > Binatia > Binatales > Binataceae > DATJOQ01. Next base: position 1,189 of record DATJOQ010000015.1, read on the forward strand.
ACATCGCGCGCCGTTTCGCGGGTGGACAAAGAGACACTAGCGCGACAGATCGCCCGCCTGCGCTGTCATTTGTGGCCGACGGAGGTTTCGGAATTAGTCTCGCGAAAATCTGACGGAGTCGTTAATTTCGGCTGCGTATTCAGGGGGTTGCGGAACAAGCGCGCGCGGCGACCGGCATCCGCGATCGCCGCTATCAACCGAGTGAACGCAACACGACTAGACTAACGCCCAGGGAGTGGGAGAACGCGCGGCTGGGGTGCGGCTCCGATACGCGCGCGTTGGGGATCAGCTCGCGGTCAAAAGCTTCAGATGCGCTCGCGGCCGCTGCTGCGGCGTTCGCCGCCGCCACGCTCGCCGCCACTGCGTGCCTGCGCCTCATTCACACGGATCGCACGCCCCTTGAGATCCTTGCCATTGAACTTTTTGATCGCGGCGTCGGCGGCCTCGTCAGTCGCCATCTCAACGAAGCCGAAGCCCCGTGAGCGGTTGGTCTCGCGATCCACGATCACTTGCGAGGTCTCAACGTTACCAGCCTCCGAGAACAGATCTCGCAGGTCTTGATCGGTAACTGCCCACGCGAGATTTCCTACATACAGTCTACGACCCATTAAGCTCTCCTTGCACTCCAAACCCTAAAGCACACACACTACTCCGCATGCCGAATTACTGCTCAGTCTGCCGCCCGGAACCAGGCGTAGGCAGGCATAGGAATGGACGACCGTAACGCATGCGGTCGATACAATTTCAAAAGTCTTATAGCATCGCATTGATCCCAAAGATAGCATTTAGATAACGCCCGTAGGCCGATTTGCGGGGCCTCAAACTAGCCAACTCTCGCATCAGCCGAAAATCTGAACTTTCCCTGAATAGGGTTTCCTTCCTGAGGCTGTTAACGAACCTCGATCTGCGTAATCAATTGACCATGGCGACTGGCAGACGGATTGATTGCCTTATGCTCCTGCGTCAGTTGGAAAGCATATTTGCGATCCACCATTGGCGATCACTTTTGCGATAACTAACGATCGTCGGCGCGCTCTTGCCTGCGTATCCCCATCGGCCTGTTTGGTCATTATGTGGTAGTGCAGAAAGAATGATGCATTTGATCTTCTGCCGTTCTCGCCGTTGGCGATTACTCTGATACTTGTCTTGTCGGAACTATACGACACACCGGCTAGTAGAGAGCGCTGCTTCTCTCGTTTTCACCCTATGCTAGTTGGCTGAAACCTGCCGCCGCTGCGCAATGCAATGTCAACCACCGCCACATCACTTCGGCGTTACCAACATCGATGCGAATTCTGGTTGATCGAAAAATGGGTTATCAACAGATGCAGTAGCTGCATTCCCAAGTTCGGCTATTACCTAGGATTAAATACAATCTGCAGAATCAGGAGCGTTTCGAACTCGGCTTGCTATTTAACTCGGAATGCTTGTGGATAGCTTGAGAAATCATCTTCGCTTGTCAAGTGCTGTAATCTTGTGTAGATTGCATCCCGATTAGTTCCAACCCGCATCTAACTAAAGAGGGAGCGCAGGCCAAAATGCCACGGCGAGAGAGCACCGGAGTGAGTTCAGCTTTTCGTCAGGTTCAAAAACAGGCTCGTCAATTATTAGTAAATCTGCGTAAAGAGATCCGCACCAAGGAAGGTGATCTCCGACGCCTGCGAGAAGAAGAACAGAGACTGTCCCGGCTCACCGGACAGCCCGAGGCCAGAGAAGTTGCCTCAGGCGGCCGCGGTGGCCGAATCAATTGGCGGGCAGTGCTTTCCGATCTGCCCAAGCAATTCAAGGCCTCGGATATTCGCGACACGCGCGGACTGAAAGACAAACGTCCTTCCGAGATTTTCGCCGCGGTTACCCGATGGATCGACGCGGGTTTGGTCAAGCGCAGATCGCGCGGAGTCTACGAGCGAACTAGCTGATCAGCGCGCACCGCACTACTATGCGGTCCTCAGTTTAGTAGTTAACCAATTGGCCTGGGGGGCACGTCCAGCTTCTCTTCCGTCAACAACTTTTTTCATCAAGTCGGCGCGGGTACGGCCGCGGGCTTGTACCGTGACTGCCGATGAATCCTCGTTGACTATGACCTGATTGTACTTTTGAAGGGTTGCGGGCAGTTCTATCCGCACAATACTCTGATCTGATTACCCTGCGGCATAGTCAGGAGCTTAGGGAGCTTTAACCCAGGTGGCGGTCAAGACTATCGAATGGCGCAGCGATACCGTGCGCATGATCGATCAGCGCCTTCTTCCCAGTCGCGAACTAATTCGCGTCTACCGTGATTATCGTGCGGTAGCCAATGCGATTCGCACTATGGTCATTCGTGGCGCACCAGCTATCGGCGTCGCGGCTGCGATGGGCGTCGCACTTGGCATGCAGGGTTTTGCCGGAAAGCGCGCCAAAACCCGTTTCGCCCAGGTTGCCGCTACCCTGCGGGCGACGCGGCCCACCGCGGTCAACCTGGCCTGGGCGCTGGCGCGGATGGAATCCGTGCTGGAGCAGAATCTCGCGCTCGACGCGGCGCATCTGTTTGGCCGGATGCGAGCCGAGGCGCTCGAGATTTACAACGAGGATATCGCCGCCAATCGCGCGCTGGGCAAGTTCGGCGCAAGCTTGATCGAAGATCCCGCCACCGTGCTCACTCATTGCAACGCCGGTGCGCTGGCGACCGCCGGTTACGGCACCGCACTGGGCGTGATCCGCGCGGCACGCGAGGCGGGCAAGAAGGTAGTGGTAATCGCTGACGAGACGCGTCCTTTCCTGCAGGGCGCGCGGCTCACCGCATGGGAACTGCACAAGGACAAGATCCCGGTCACCGTGATAGCCGATAACATGGCCGGCCTGGTCCTGTCGCGCGGGCAGGCCAACTGCGTGATCGTCGGTACCGATCGCACTGCGGCCAACGGCGACGTCGCCAACAAGATCGGCACCTACCCGCTGGCGGTGATGGCACGTCGGCACAACGTGCCGTTCTACGTTGCGGCGCCGCTATCGTCAATCGATCTCGCCTGCCCCAGCGGCGCGCAAATTCCGATCGAGCAGCGCCCGCAACAGGAGCTGGTCGAATTCGCCGGACGCCGGGTTGCGCCCGCCGGGGTGGGCGCGTTGAATCCGGCATTCGACGTCACGCCGTCGGAACTGGTGACCGCGATCATCACGGAACGCGGTATCGCCTATCCGCCGTATAGCGAGAGTCTTGCAGATCTGAAACGCGGTTAGCGTGAAAGGCTGGGCGCGCGCTGCGCGCCCAGCCTTTCACGTCGAGGGAGGGGCGCCGCGCGCTTTGCGCGC
>DATJOQ010000016.1:0-12742 GCA_035506935.1 Binataceae bacterium (SeqCode)
GATCGCCGGGAAAAACATCTTCCAGCGAAACGCCGGGCTTGAGCGTCTGCTGATTGAGCGTGACCGTCAGGGTCATGGTCTTGCCGGTAAGCGCCACCCTCTTCTGCTCGACGCTGAGATCTTCGCTCAAGATTCTCTGCAGCAGCGGATCGGTCGAGACCACCATCACCGGCGAATTCACCGGCGCCACCAGCTTGCCCCTGCTGCGGATCTCGGTCGCTCCCGCCGCGCACGGCAGCACGATCGTGGCCACCAGTGCGATACCCATCAACCGCTTCGCCATCCGGCGATCGTAAGATTGGCGGATTCCTATTTGCAAGATGTGCATGCGCGATAAACGGCGCGACAAGCGCGCCGTTTATCGCGACGTAGTCCGGCGGCGTCAGTCGCGGCTCATTTCTGGCGGAAGGCGAAGCGCTCGTCGGCAGCGCGAATATAAACCTCGGGCAGGCCGAGTTCCTTGCGCACCATGTTGGTGCCCTGCACCAGCGCCACGCATTTGTAGAACGCGATGCGCCGCGACAATCCTTCGCGACCGAAGCCGCAGTCCGCGGTGACGATCAAACGCTCGGGCGGCACGTATTCGAGAGCCTTGCGAATGATGTCCGCGATCATGCTCGGCGGCTCGACCGTGGTGACGGTGTGATTGATCACGCCGATACCGATTTTCTTGTTGGTTTTATGATGCTTGAGAAGCGGCAGGTCGCGCCCCTGATTGCTCGCGCACTCGATCATGATGGCGTCGGCGTTGAGCTGCAGCAGATGCGGCAGTGAGCGCTCGTAACTCGGACGCTCCCAGAAGAAGCTCTGCTGATTGGGATTGCCCCAGCAGGTGTGCGCCCAGATCTCGGTGTTAACGCCGGCGATCTCGTAGTTGTACGCCTTGGTGAAGAATTCAAGCTCCTTTTCGGTCGCGGGCGGATTGCCCAGGCAGGCGAAGTGATGCGGCGGTTCCTCGACCTGAATCAGTTGACATCCCGCATTGGCCACTTCCTTCAATTCCGCGTTCATTACCGTCGCGATATCCATCACGAGGTCTTCGCTGCTCTTGTAGTACTCATTCCACAGCATCATCGGCAGGCAGGTCGCGCTGATTGCGCCGAACTTGACCGGCTTGTCGGTCATCTTCTGCGCGGTCTTCCAGATGGCTGCGTAGTTGAGCGGGCCGCCGGTGATTTTGTCGACCACGGCCGGCGGATGATAGGCCTCCTGGACCTCGTACAAGATGTGCCCCGGCTTGAAATCTCCGTAATCCAGGAAATGAGAAATGTCGCGATAACCGGCGATGCCGTTGAGCCGCTCGATCGCATAAAAAAACCACGAGCGTCCGCCGACCTCGAGATCGAACCGGGAGTCGCCGTCGGTTACGATATCGAGCCCTGCCCTCTCCTGCTCATTTATGTAACAGGCGACTGCGTCCATGTACTGCTCGCGATAGAGCGAATCGCCCATCGCGACCTTGAAGGGCCGCCCACGCAAGCTTTCGGTGAACCATGACGGACGCGGAAACGATCCGACCATCGCGGTCGCGAGTTTTTTATCCTTGGTGGCGTTAAGCATAGGATTCCTCCCGCAGCCGGAATGATACACCCCGCCGATTCGACGTCAACTGTGAACTGCCGGTGGGATAAACAGACGCGCTAACGACGCCTAATGCGCGAGCGCGACGAAGGCCTTGAGCAAATCGATGGTGGTCACCATCCCGACCAACTGACCGTTTTCCACCACCGGTAATCCGCCGACTTTGTGATCGATCAGCAGGCGCGCGGCGTCCCAGATCGAAGTCTCGGGCTTGACCGTCATCACGTCCTTGCTCATTACCAGCGCCACCCCGGTCTTATCGATCTCGCCGGCGTGCTCGCGGACGTCGCGGTCGGTGATGATGCCGATAAGCTTGCCGTCCTGCACTACCGGCATCGAGCGAAACCGCCCCTGGCGCATTCTCGTTTGGACCTCGGCCAAAGTGTCGTCGGGTGAGGCGGTCACCGGATTGATGGTCATCTTTGAGCCGACCAGCCCCTTCATCCCGTCGGGGCGCCGAACGGTGAGCACCGGACACGGAGCATCACGCAGCACCCTTTCGGTCACGCTGCCCATCAGCACGCGCGAGATTCCGGTGCGGCCGTGAGTCGCCATCACGATCAGGTCCGCGCCCAGGGTCTCCGCTGCCTCAACGATAATTTTCGCCGGATCACCGACGTGAACGATGATCTCGCTTTCCAGACCTTTCAGCTGGGCGGCGACGATCTGATTAAGCTTGTCTTTTGCCTGAGCTTCCTGTTCGCGATAGAGCTCGACCGGCATTTCATCCGGCGTCAGCATCAAGCTGACCACGTGCAGCACGACGACCGTGGCTGATGCCTGACGCGCAAACTCCGCGGCGACGTCGAGCGCATTCAGCGAGTTCTCGCCGAAGTCGATCGGACTCAGAATTTTTCTAATCGGCAGCGCCATGGAACGGATACCCCGCAGTGGTCTTGTTGAGCCAAATCATAGCAGAATCCTTTGCCGGATTTAGTGGTGAGCGGTGGCATCCGATTTATTCCACAAGGACGCCGCGGACTTGCCAAAGGATGGCGCGAAGCTATAAGGAACGGCGAGACGCGGCTTTTTCAGGAGGCACGATGGCTTCAATCGACTTGGATCTTTGTTACATGACCGCAACCGAGGCGTTGGCGCAGTTCAAAGCGAAGAAGCTGTCGCCGGTCGAGCTGATGAAGTCGCTGATCGCACGTTCGAAAGAGGTCAATCCCAAGCTCAACGCGCTGACCTATACCTTTTACGATCGCGCGATCGATCAGGCCAAGAAGGCGGAAGCCCGATACATGAAGGGACGTCCGCGTCCGCTCGAAGGGATTCCGGTCGCTATCAAGGACTTCCACTGCGTCAAGGGCGAAACCACCACGCTGGGTTCGAAGACCCTGAAGGACTTCCGGCCGAATTACAGCGCGCCCACGGTCGAGCGCCTGTTCGCCGCCGGAGCGATCATGCATTGCCGCACCACCACTCCGGAGTTCGCCCACGCAGGCACCTGCCACAGCCCGCTTTGGGGAATCACGCGTAACGCCTGGAACCAGGAATACGGCCCCGGCGGATCGTCGGGCGGCGCGGGCTCGGCAGTGGCGTCCGGGATGACCACGATCGCCGACGGCACCGACGGCGGCGGCTCGATTCGCATCCCGTCGTCGGCCTCGGGCATTTTCGGCTACAAGCCGCCGTTCGGACGCAATCCGCTCGACCGCGATCATCCGCTCGAGACTATCCTGCATTACGGCCCGATGACTCGCAGCGTCGCCGATGCGGCATTGATGCAGAACGTAATGTCGGGGGCTCATCCGGGCGATATCTGCAGCCTGCGCGAGAAGATCACGATCCCGGAGACGCACGAGAATATCAAAGGATGGAAAGTCGCACTGTCGATGGACCTCGGCTACTACGAGGTCGACAGCGAGGTGCAGAAAAACACGCGCGAGGCGGCCAAGGTCTTCAAGGGCCTGGGGTGCAAGATCGAAGAAGTGAACCTCGGATGGAATTACGGTTCGCTCGACGCGTGGAGCACGCATTGGGAAGGACTGTTCGCGGCGCTGTGCGGTGACCTGCTCCCGCGATGGCAGTACGAGTTGGATCCGTTCGTGGTGAAGCTGCTCGAAAAAGGCATGGGGCACAGCGCGATGCGCCTCTATCGGTGCAACCTGGTGCGGGCCGAGATGTACAAAACGCTCGCCCCGATTCTCGATCAATACAACATTCTGATCTGCCCTACCCTCGCGGTGCCGGCGGTGAAGGCGGATCACAAAAATGATGATCCCGACTTCACCATCAACGGCAAGAAAATCTCCGCGCACGTGCAGTGGGTGATGACCTATCCTTTCAACCTGGTGGGTCAGTGTCCGGTCGCGACCGTCCCGAGCGGGTTTGCGAGCAGCGGCGTGCCGACCGGTTTGCAAATCGTGGGCAAGACTTACGACGATCTGAGTGTGTTTCGCGCGGCTACCGCGTTCGAAGCGGCGAAGCCGTGGCGCGGGGAACGTCCGCAGCTATAGCGATCGTTATCTGAACTCGACGCGGAGCTCGCGATAAGGCCGGTCGCCGCGGTTGATCGTGTTGCGATACGCGCCCCGTGGCTGCCACAGGACCGTGCTTGAATCGAGAATCGCCTCGCGCGCTTGTTCCTCGCCGTTGCCCGATTTCTCGATCATTTTCACGCGTCCGCCTTCGATCACGAACACTGCCGCGTCGCAATCGTGATGACGCATGCCGATTTCGCCGCCCGGCGCGAGCGTCGCTTCGATCGCGCGGATGCGCGTATTCAGCAGAATGGTCATCACGCCCGCGTCGGCGCGCCTTCCGGTCAGCGCTTCTGTGAGCGCGAATCCCGGATTAGTTCCCGCGGGCAGCGCCTGCTTCATCTCGAAGATCGCCTCGCGAAAGCGCGACGTCCCAACATTGCGCGCGCTTTCGGAACCGCCAGCCGGGACGTAGGAAATTGTGCGCGCCCCGACCTCGAGTTCGTAGTTTGATTGCCCTGGAAAGCGATTCGAAGTTTTCCCGGGCGATTCAACCGCAATGCGGCCGCCCTCCAAAATGTACAGCACATAGTCCATCGTGTGCCGATGCAATCCGCACTTCTCGCCCGGCGCCAAATCCATCTCCCACACTTTTACCAACTCATTTTCGAAGCGCAGATGGGTCGCGATCGGGCCAAATTTAGGCTCGTCCACGGTTGTCGGCCCTCCTATCGAGACCATATCAGGCGCGCGACGCGGTGTGGTACGGTCGAAAGAAGATCGCGATGGAACACGACGAGCCAATCCGCAGCGACGCGCAGTGGGACGCGGGCGATATGGGGTGCGGAGAATTGATTTTGCAATTGCGCACGCGCGTCAAAGCGATGCGGCCGGGGCAGGTACTGCATCTGATCGCGCGCGATCCCGGAGCGATTGAGGATCTGCCAGCCTGGTGCAGGCTCACGGGTCATCGTTTGAACCGAGCCGACCATCCGATCTACTTCATTCAGCGCAAGGAGGATTGAATCATGGCAGGCAAGCTGTGCGTTTCGCTGACGTTCGCCAAGGACAACACCGACAAGGCCACGGTCGCGTTCGTGATCGCCAACGCGTCGGTCGGTTCAGAACAGGAGACGATGGTTTTTCTCAGCACCGAAGGTGTGCGGCTGGCGGTCAAGGGCTACGCCGACGACATCCACGAACAGGGCTTCGCGCCGCTCAAGGAGCTGATGGGGAATTTCGCCGCGGCCGGTGGCACAATCTTCGTGTGCTCGCCGTGCTTCAAGAAACGCAACCTCGACGAGAACAACCTGGTGGCGGGCGCGAAGATCGTCGGCGGCGCCAAGCTGGTCGAGTTTCTGGCCAGCGGCGCGCCTTGCGTTTCCTACTGAGCAATAACCAGTCCGCGTGACGGACGATCACAAATCATCGCTCGCGGCGCATCCGTACGCGCCCGACGCGAGCTTCGATGGTGGCGACCTCGATTGCGGGAGCGGCCTGCTGCTCTTGATCCGCAAGCACATCGATCCGCTGACGCCGGGGCAGTTGCTCGAAATTCGCTCCACTGAAATATCGGTGCGCGAGGATTTGCCGGCGTGGTGCCGACTGACGCGCAACGAATTGGTGTCAGAGGTGCATGACGGACGCCAGGGCAGTTACCTTGTGTCCAAGGGGCCGTTCACTCTTGCCGCGGAAAGTGCGCGAGCATCGGATGCGGGCTCGACAACGCAAGTATCCAGCATCAAATCACCCGCGCCGATCACTCAGCCAATCAAGCCAGTGGCGATTCCCGCTACGCTTCCTGATCCCGCGCCGGCAGCTGCGATTCGTCCGCTCGCGGTGATGGGTATCGGGAGCTGGCCGCGGCCGCGCTGGATGCTGCAGGCGCTGCACGAGTACCTCGAAGGCCGACTCGACGAAGTGGCGTTTCAGGAGACCGCCAACGACGCGGTGCGTCTCGCGGTCGAGGCGCAAGTCCGCGCTGGAGTGGACGTCATCAGCGACGGCGAGCAGCGCCGCGACAATTACGCGAGCTTCGTCGGCGGCCTGCTCGACAATTGCCAGCTCGTTCCGATTACCGACCTGCTGCCCTACGTCGACCATCCGGACGAATTCGCGGAACAGCTACGCGCGCTCGACGTTCCCGCCAGCTCGGTGCGCCATCCCGCGGTCTTCGGTCCACTGGGACGCAGCCGCGCGCTTGCCGTGCGTGAGCTGGACTTCGTGCGCGAGCTATCGAAGCTGCCGGTGAAAATTGCGCTGCCCGGGCCCTATTTGCTGACGCGCACGATGTGGATGGAATGCATCTCCGATCGCGCCTATGCGCGGCGCGAAGATCTCGCTCACGATATCGTGCGCGTGCTGCGCGAGGAGTTGCACTATCTGCTCGCGGCGGGCGCGGCGCTCGTGCAATTCGACGAGCCGGTGCTGACCGAGGTCGTATTCGGCAAGCCGCCCGGGCAGCGCACCTTCATGTGCGGCGCGCTCGGCTCCCGACTCGACACCGCGGCCGAGCTGGCGTTCGCAGAGGATCTCATCAATCGAGTTGTCGAAGGACTGCCTCGGGAGCGACTCGCGCTTCACATTTGTCGCGGCAACTGGAGTCGCGACGAGCGCGTCGCGCTAGCGGGTGATTATCGCCCGCTGATGCCGCTATTGTCGCGCCTCAAGATCGGCACTTTGTTTCTCGAGCTATTCACGCCGCGCGCGGGCGAGATGACTGTATTGCGCGAGCTGCCGGCCGAGATTCGCCTGGGTGTTGGCGCCGCGAATCAGAAATCGCCGCGCGTCGAATCGGTCGACGAGATCGTAGCGAAGGCGGAGCCAGCTATCGCGATGTTCGGTGCCGACCGTATTCTGCTGACGCCGGACTGCGGTTTCGCTACCTTCGCCGACAATCCACTCGCGTCATCAGGGATCGCTGAAAAGAAGCTCGCGGCGATTGTGGAAGCCGCTCGCATCCTGCGGCACAGGCATCAAATCAACTGAGCGGTAGCTGCTCGCGTCGCGAAGCGGCGCCATCGCTGGGCGTCTGCATGGACCATCTCTCCCACTGCATCGCGCCAGTAGAGATCGACAATTACTCAGGCCGAGCCACAATCAGTAGTCAGTTATTCCATAGCTCATAAGCCACTATGGTTTAGTCTTTATCCAATTGACTATGTGAGTGGCTACCTCCTCGCCGGCGTCTTCCTGGATGAAATGGCCGGCGCCGCTTACTATCAGCGGCGGCGCGACGTTCCTGAAGATTTGTCGCAGCTCGGGCTCCAATTTGCCCAAAACCGGGTCAGCGCCACCCCATGGCAGCAGAACCGGCAAATTGAGCTGCTTGAGTTTTTCGATGGCGACGCGGTTGTCGTACGCGCCCGGATGATCCGGTCGGATCGGCACCAGGCGAGGAAACACGAGCGCACCGGTCTGATAAGCGGCTGAAGGGAACGGTGCGTTGTACGCGGCCGCTTCGCCGTCCGTCAGCGATCGCTGGTTGAGCGTCATCTTGACGATCGCGCCCGCGTCGAGATCCTTCTGGCGCACCGCGTAGCGACGCCATCGCAGAAAACCATCGCTAACGCCGCTCCCGCCGTGGAGGCCGGTGTTCATCGCCACCAATCGCGCAAACCGCTCGGGCATCGCCGCGAGCGCGCGCAGTCCAAGCGAACCGCCCCAGTCCTGGCACACGAGCACGATGCGGCGCAGATCCAACGCTTCTATGAATCGCCGCAGCCATCGCGCGTGCGAACGATAACTGTAAGCATTATCCGCGATCGGCTTGTCGGAGCGGCCGAATCCAATCAGGTCAGGCACGATCACGCGGCCGACTTGCGCAAGCGGCAGTATCATTTTGCGATACAAGTAGCCCCAGGTCGGCTCGCCGTGAAGCATCAGGATCGGATCGCCGTCGCCGCTGGTCACGTACGCCATCCGTAATCCCTCGATCTCGACGTAATGCGGCTGATAGGAAAAATCCGGGAGATCGCTGAAGCGCTCTTCGGGCGTGCGCAGCACCGAGCCCGCAGGCCACGATGGCTTGATCCCGGCGTGGCCCAGCACCCTGCTCAGATGGGCTGGATCGAGGCCGTCAGAGAGCCCGGCGAAGCCGAGGCAGAAGTCGATCAAATCGGCTTCGATTTCGTGCTCGGGCGGGCGCGGCTCGTAGCGGTCCCACATGCCGTAAACCGCCGCCATCGAGGGACGGCCACGGCCGAGATCCGCGAGCTCAAGCGCATACAAATGATCGTGCGGAGAGCGCCAGTGGACTCTGCCGGCGCGCTGCCCCAGCGCTCGTTCGATGGATTCGGCGACTTCAGGCCGCACGTCCAATTCCTGCTCCCACAGCAAAGGGTCGGCCCGCAAATACGACAGCTCTTCGGCGGACGGCGCAACGAACTTCATATAGCCGCTCCTATCGTACGATCGAGGAACGCGACGATTGCCGCTGCCAGTTCGGGACCGCGATCGTCTTGCAGGAAATGGGCGGCGCGGTCGAAGAGAAACGGCCCCTCGGCATGCGGCAATAATTGCTTTAGGCGGTTCGCGTACTCGATCGTAAAGACGTTATCTTCGGGCGCCCACAGCAACAGCGTCGGCAGCCTGGACAATTCGGGCAGGCGCCGCTGAATCATCTGCATGTCATGCCATCCGCGATCACCTTCGCGCAGTGGAATCGTTCGCGGCCAGGTGAGCACGACATGATCCGAATCGGGTTCGTCGAATACGTGATGGTAGGCGCGCTTCTCGGATTCGGTCATGCCGCGCCGCGAGATCGCGGACACCCCGCCGTGCGACAGCACCTTGAAACGCTTCATCAGCAACTGGCCGATGAGCGGCGCGTGCCAGGTGGTCCAGGGCAACGGCGACTGATGGAACTTGCCGACGTAATCAGTGAACAACCAAGTGTTCATCAGCACCATCGCGTCGAAGCGCTCTATACGCTGCAGCGCCGCGCCCACTCCCTGCGGCCCGCCCCAATCCTGACCGACGATCACAAAGCCGCGGAGCTTGAGCTGATCGATCAGCGAGACCAGATCGGCAATATGATGGGCGAGCGAGAAGGCGGCGTCGACACGCGGATGGTCCGAGTAGCCGGAGCCGATCCAGTCAGGCACGATCGTGCGGTAGCCCACGCTTGTCAGTGGCCCGATAAAATCGCGATATAGAAAACCCCAGGTCGGATTGCCATGAAGCAGCAGCACCGGACGCGCGCGCTGGTCGCCCTCGTCGAGGTAAGCCATGGTGCGGCCATTTACCTGCAGCGTCTTCTGCTCCCACGGGAAAAGCTCTTTCAGCCAGACCGGTTTTTCGTGCATCACAATCCCGCCTCGTAATATGGTCGCGCCGCATCGACGAGCGAAGTGATAAGTCGAATGCACGGGCGACGAATGAGCTACGCTTAGAAAACGATAGCTCGCATCCCGCCGGGCCGCCACATGCGCACCGCGGCCTTTTTCGCACTTAGGGGCAGCATACAAAATTGCTGCACGATGACGGAGTGCGGGTTATAGTTAAAGTACTCTGTCGTACCGCTTGCGAAAATCCGTTTAGTCGACCGCAATGCCAAGCTTAAAGGTGAACCAAATGCTTTACGTATTTGTGGTAACTATCCTGGCTTTATTAGCTGGACCGGTTGCGGCTCAAACTCCTGACGTCTCGACCATCTTACACAAGACCAAGGCGGCGCTTGAACCGAGCCGGCCCTCGACCAGCAAGATGGCGATTCACGTGAAGACGTCAAATGGGGAAGTCGCTACATGGGGCGCTGATCAGGCCCGCGGAAACCAAGGCGGGGAAAACTGGATTTTAGTCGTGCTGGTGAGCCCGCCCGATGTTAAGGGCCTCGCAATGCTCGCGCGGCAGAAGCCCGGTCAAGACGCGGTGGCGTGGGACTACATACCGATGATCAGGCGGGTGCGCGAGCTTTCGCCCGGACAGACTTACGAAACCTTCATGGGCACCGAGTTTACCTACTCCGACCTGACCTTCTACGATGCCCGCGGCAAATACAAACTGCTCGGCGAAGAGGAGCATGGCGGCGCCAAGACCTATAAGATCGAGGGTCTGCCGCGAAATGACTACTATGACTCGAAGATCGTAACCTGGATAAACACTACCAATTTTCTTCCAGTCGAGCGCGATTACTATGATAAGGCAGCCAGACTATGGAAGGTCGAGCTGTTCCAGGACGTAAAAGAAATCCAAGGCGTGCCGACGGTGACGCAATTCATGATGGAAGACAAGCAGGCGAACACCAGCACGGTAATCAACGTCAGCCAGGTGCAATACGATACCAAGTTGCCATCCGATTTGTTCGAACCGGAGAAGCTCGCGACCGCCGCGGACAATCTGTCGTGGATGCCGCAAGGAGAAGCGCAGGCCGTAGCGGGAAATAAATAAGGCTCGACACTGCGCTCCGCGAGTCGCACTTAGTGCGCGACTCGGAGGTAGTCGAGATAATCCGCACGAAACAGGCAGCTCGATACATCGAGTTGCCTGTTTTTGTTCCGACAGCAAACCGGAAATCCAATCAGGAAATTCGGCGAGTCTGTTCGTTCCTATTATTCAGCGCCTGATTCTTCGGCACCGCAGGCTTTTTGCGAATCTGCCCGAGAGATCGCTGCGGATTACTCCGAATTCAAAAGCATAGTCACTGATCGGCAGAGTAGTCGCTTGTAGCCATATCCAATTATTAGCAAATCATAGATTCATATATCGGTTGGATCCAGAAGTCTGCCGTGCGTAGCAGGTATTTGTGATGCGATAGGATATAGAGCGGCGCGCGCAAAATATATGAGTGTCGTAGGAATAAGCTAATTCAAAATAAGGCAAGTTGCGTGCGTTGAATTACTTAGACGTTTGCTTAGTCACTACCTGCGCTGATCTCGAAATCAATTACTAGTCATGCTTCGCCGTCAAGTACTATTATTTGATTTGGCGTTCCGATCGAGACGTCTGCGTTGCCTGAAATGTATCGCGTCATCCCATCAAGCGCGGCTTTGATTTCCCAAAATAGGGTTCTCAACCAATGTCCGGAGGTCCGGACAGGAGGTCGTTGCCATGAATTGTGGTAATTCAGGTCTGTCATTGTCGTCCTGTCGACGCTGGATAACATGCGTCACCATTGTTGGCGCGCTCGCGTTCTGCTGTGCGAGTGCGTTCGCGCAGCAGCCCACGCCTTACACGCGAGCCACTTTCGACCAGTGGCTGCATCAATATGCCAATGCCAAGCCGGATTTCAAACCTGGCGACGTGTTGACGTACAAGGACGTAAACCGATTGCGACCATTTATACCACCCGGGTATCTGGAGTTGCTGAACTTCCCACAATTCAAGGCGCAGATAGTCGCGACTGTCAGTCATCGTCCGCGCCAGGACTATCTGGATTGCACGGAGAAGCATCAGGGACAGGTTCGCCTCGCAGCGGACGGAGCGCTGATGAATTTCGTTTGCGGCCAGCCCTTTTCCGACAACGCAATCAAGATGGGAGATCCCACCGCGGGGATGAAAGCGGCGTGGAATTTCGAGTACCGATGGCAGAACTACGGGCTGGCGATTTTTGACGTAGGATGGATTTGGGACCGTTTCGGCGGGACTCATACGGCGCCATCGCTGAGCGCGCCGCCTATGTATTGGGTTCCTATCACCGCTAACCTGCCAACCAATACCGCTGACCTGTTCGAAGGCGGAGGCACATTTCAGCGTGTGCTGCAGGGGCCTTATCAGCGGGTCTATTACAGCCACCTGGCCCAGCTCGATGACAAGGGCGCCATACTGCCGGTATCAGGCGCCAAGGATTTTGAGTTCAAGGAATTCACCGGTTTCAGTGATCCGTTCGATATCCGCGGAACAGCATTCATCATCTATCGCTATTCGGATCCCCATCGAGCTGACGATTCTTGGGCGTACATACCCGAGCTGCGCCGGGTGCGGCGAATCTCGGCCGAGGTCAAATCGGATTCGCTACTGGGGACAGATCACACGCTGGCAGACTTTTACGGTTTTTCCGGACGCGAGCTTGAATGGAACTGGAAGTTCCTGGGCTGGAAAGATGCTCTGTGCGTGATGGACTCCAAGTATGACAACTCGCATTTCTACGGTCCCGAAGGAATCGTTCCCAACGACGTATGGACGGTGCGCCGCTTCGCGGTGATCGAGCGCACGCCGAAGGATCCGCGCGCTCCTTACAGTTCGGTGGTGGACTTCTTCGATGCCGAGAACTGGGACGCGTTCTGGATGGAGGCGTGGGATCACAAGGACAACCTCTGGAAGGCGTGGGAGTTCCAGAAGAAATGGAGTGAGACTTACAAGGACCCGTCCCTGCAGGCTATTAACAAGGGCACCGACGTTACCAACTTCCAATCGGTGCAGGTGGTTGACCTGCAGAACAATCGCGGAACTTTGGTGCCGTGTTTCGGCGGCGGGTATCCAAACGTATCTCCCGCCACCGCCGACAAGCTGTTCGACATCAGCAAGTTAGAGGAGATACATCGTTAGAACTGGCGGCATTTACCACGCGCTGCTGACGCATTGGCGCAGAACGATAACAATCGCTGCGCCAATGCGATTCACTGTTCGGTAAGTTCATGTCGGTACTGCGAAAGGAACGGACGCTCGGTTTTTTGCGACGCATGTTGCGCGGCTTGAAATTCCCCGCGGCTGAAACATCACGAATGGTGGCGGAGGGGGGAAGGAGTCGAACCTCCCGCCGTAAAAAACCCTTGTATTCTCAAGGGTCGAGGGGG
>DATJOQ010000017.1:0-7510 GCA_035506935.1 Binataceae bacterium (SeqCode)
CGCCTATGGCGAGAACGATGGATGGATCACGCGCCAGGACGTCGATCGGCTGGGGGCGGCGCTCAAGAAGTTCAACAAGCCGGGCGAGGTGAAGGTCTACAAGGGGTGCTCGCACGGCTTCTTCAACGACACCCGCAAGGACGTCTACAGCGCTGCGGACGCACAGGACGCGTGGAAGCATGTATTGAAGTTGTTCTCGGACAACTTAAAGCGTTAGTTGAGGCTGACCCATAACGGCCGCTTCTGCTATCGCCTCGAGTGGTAGCTGCGGTCCGTCAAGGAAAATCAGGCGGCCCTCGTCGGGTTCGCGCTCGCGGAGCCATCGCGCGACGATCGCCATCGGCTCGAGCTCGTCGCGAGCGATCGGCTTGGCGCGATAGCGATCGTAATTGACGGCGACGAAGCGACAAATCTCGTCGATTGCTTGGGGGTCGCGCACTTCGACCGTGAGCGCCAGGCGTCCGCCGAGCACAAGGTAGGCCGAAGGCGACTCGCCGGCGCCGGTTATGATCACCAGGTTATTTTCCGTCACCGCCTGTCGCAGACGCCGCTCGCGAATCGAGAGCAATCGCAGCGCGTCGAGCTCGCGATTGCGGCGGTTTGCTTCCTCGAAGCGCATCGTCGCCGCCGACTGATCGCGCTCGGCCGCGAGCCGAGTCATAATCGGCGTGCTGCGCCCAGTCAGAAATTCGATCGCGCGGCGCACCTGCCCGCCGTATTCCTCCTCGCCGACGCTCAGGTTGCACGGAGCCAGGCACTGATTCATCTGGCCATAGATGCACGGCGAGAACTCTGGCGTTGGATCGAGCTTGCCCGAGCACACGCGCAGTCCCAGCATGCGCGACAGCACGCGAACGGAATGGTCGATACTGCGGCGGCCGACGAACGGCCCGATTTGTAGCAATCCGCGCCGCGCGCTCAGACGAGCGCCGATCTTGAGGCGCGGGAACGGATCCATCAAATCGATTTTGATAAAATGTGCACGCGGCCCGCTCTTGAGCATCCGATTGTAGGGCGGCTTCAGCTCTCGGATCAGCCGCGCTTCGAGCAGTCCCGCTTCGAGCGTGGTGGCGGTCTCCCGCGTCTCGATTGCCCACACATGATTCACCAGCTCGATCGTCTTGCGCTTGAGGCCGAGGCCGCCGTTGAAGTACGAGGCCACTCGATTCTTGAGGCGGCGCGCCTTGCCGACATAGAGCAAGTCGCCGCGCTCGTTGCGCATCAGGTATACGCCCGGCCCTTGCGGAAGCGCCGCGATCACGTCGGCGGGGACGTGCCGCTCGATCCGGCGGCCGGACGCCCCACGATGCTGATAGTCGAGCAAACGGTCGAGCCGGCCGAGGCCCATCTTCTCCGCGGTCTCGATGAATATCGAAAGCAGCTCGGCCGCCATCCGCGCATCGCCGAGCCCGCGATGGCGTCCCGTGGTGGAAAGACCGAAATGCTCGGCGAGCACGTCGAGGCGGCGGCGCTTGAGCGAGGGCATCATGCGGCGCGCCAGCGCCAAAGTGCAGAGCACGCGATTGGTCAGACCCAACCCGAAGATGCGACGGAATTCGAAATCGAGGAACGCGAAATCGAATGGCGCATTATGCGCGACCATCACGGCGCCGCCGAGAAAATTTCTGAACTCCGGCAGCACGGCTTCGATCGGCGGCGCGCTCGCCACCATCTCGTTGGTTATCGAGGTTAGGCCGACGACGAAACGCGGGATCGGGCGATTCGGCCGTATCAGGCTCTGAAACGATTCCGCGATTCGCTGACCGCTCATCCGGTACGCGCCGATTTCGATTATGGTCCCGGGACCGGGCCGGCCGCCGGTGGTCTCGAGATCGACCACGACGTATTCGGTGTCGCGGAGGGACATCGCCAACGATTCGTTGCTCTTTAGGGACCAGCGCCGATGGTCCGGCTGGTAAACGAAATTGGGATCGTTGCCTAGCAATCGGGTGAGGAAGCGCTCGCCGAACTCGGGTTCCGAGCCGCGCCCGCTGAAGACCAGACCGAGCAACTCGTCGGCGTCGGCACCACACGGACGGCTCTCCAGGAACCCGTGGAGCTTTTCTTTGATCGTGCCGGATGCGGTATCGACCCGGTTGCCGCTGACGTTGTGATGGTCCACTCGCGCGCACGTCGCACCGCGCGACGCCCTCCTTCCCCCACAGCTACTTCCGCCAAAGCTTCGCTTTAGCAGAACGCGCGTGTCATTTCCATCGACCGCCGACGGGGCAGCTAAAATACAAAGTATCGATGGAAACCGGCGCCACGGATCGGCTAGGTCAAGCGCACAACCAACCGGGAGGAAAGCGCGTGCGAGTACAACTGAAATCATTGGGAATATTTCAAACGTCGAAGGTGGTGGCCGCGGTCTACTTTCTCGGAGCGATCGTCTTCACGGCTATCGCCGCTGCGTTTCTGATCCTGACGCATCGCCAGTTTCAACCCGCGCCGCAGCTATTGCTGCTACCGATCGCGGGCGGCGCGTTGGGCTTCATTTACACAATGATTTTCTGCTGGATTTATAATGTGGTCGCTGGATGGATAGGCGGAATCGAGATGGAACTGTCGGAGGGCCAGGACTGATGAGCCGCAGATCTCGGATTGAGCGCGCTACTGTTTTTCATCGACAATGATCAGGAGAATCTGCTCGCCCACTACCGGCATCAGAGCCAGACCACGTTGACACCCCCCGTCCCAGCCGATATCTATAATCGTTCGGGTTAACGTAGATGTTCGCAATCGTAAAAACCGGTGGCAAGCAGTATCAGGTCGCGGTCGGAGACCAGGTAGTGGTCGAACGGCTGGAGGGCGAAGTCGGCTCCGAAATATCGCTGAATGAAGTGCTCGCGATCGGCGGCGACGACGGACCCGTGGTCGGCACTCCGACGGTGGCGGCAGCGGCGGTGCGCGCGAAAATCGTGCAGCAGCCGCGCTCGACCAAAGTAATCGTGTTCAAGAAGAAGCGGCGTAAAAACTATCGCCGCAAGCACGGCCATCGACAGGAACTCACCGTGCTTAAGATCGAGGAGATCAGCCGTGGCGCATAAAAAAGGGCAAGGCTCGACGCGCAACGGTCGCGACAGTCCGGGGCAGCATCGCGGAATCAAAATTTTCGCCGGCCAGCCGGTCAAAGCCGGTAACATCCTGGTTCGCCAATGCGGCACGCGGATTCATCCGGGACGCAACGTCGGGATGGGCCGCGACTACACGATTTACGCGCGCATCGACGGTGTGGCCAAGTACGAGCCGCGCGGCGCGCGCCGCCAGGTGAGCGTCGAACCGTACCCCGGAGTGCAAACCGCATCCGAACCGCCTCCGGCAGCGGATTCATCGCCGAGCGAATCGACGGCAACGGTCTAGCCGAGACTCGCGAATACCGAGTAACGTTCTCGCAAGGCGAATCGCTTCGCGGCGACCGTTCGCTCCGCCGAGCCTGCGCTCGGAGTATCACGCGATGTCATCCTGAGTTAACGAAGGATCGTCGCAAAGCGATTCATTCTCGCGCCACACCGAACGCGCGACCCCCATGCGTAAATTCATCGACGAGGCCAGGGTTTTCGTGCATGCCGGCAAGGGCGGCGACGGCGCGATCGCATTCCTGCGCGAGAAGTATCGTCCGTTTGGCGGGCCGGCGGGCGGTGACGGCGGCAAAGGCGGCGACGTGGTGTTCGAGGTCGACGAAGGGATGTCGACACTGCTCGACTTCAAATACAAACCGCGACAGGTGGCGCGCAACGGCGAATCGGGCCGCGGCAAGGAACAATACGGCCGCGCGGCCGACGACGTTATCGTCAAGGTTCCGCCCGGCACGCTGGTGTTTGACGACGAGAGCGGCGCTCAACTCGCCGATCTGATCATGCCTGGACAGCACGCGATTATCGCCCATGGCGGTGAGGGCGGGCGCGGCAATGTCCATTTCGTGTCGTCGACGCGCCAGGCACCGCGAATCGCGACCCCGGGCAAGGCAGGCGAGGAGCGATGGGTGCGGCTCGAGCTGCGATTAGTCGCGGAAGTCGGGCTGGTGGGTTTGCCCAACGCCGGCAAGTCGACCCTGCTCGCGGCGATAAGTGCCGCGCGTCCCAAGATCGCGCCCTACCCTTTCACCACGCTTGCGCCAAACCTCGGCCGGGTGATTATCTCGGACACGGAGAGCTTCACGGTGGCGGATATTCCCGGCCTGATCGAAGGCGCGCATCTCGGCCATGGGCTTGGTATCCGCTTCTTGCGCCACCTGTCGCGCACCGCGATGCTGGTATTCGTGCTCGACGTGAGTGGCGATTTCGCCGGCGACTTCGCCACCGTGCGCGGCGAGCTCGCTGCGTTTGATCCGAAGCTTCCCGAGCGTCCCGCCCTGATCGCGCTCAACAAGATCGATTTAGTGGTTGAGGAAGACGCCGCGTGCGCCGCCAGGGAAATCAGCGCCGATACCGGGCTCGAGGTCTTCGCTATCTCCGCGCAGAAGCGAATCGGGCTTGAGCCGCTGATCGCGGCGATCGCCGAGCGTCTGAATCAAATCGAAAAGAGCGATGTCGCAGCACGCGTATAAATCCGAGATCGTGCCGCGCGTGCGCCGTGTGGTCGTGAAAATCGGAAGCGCGGTGCTGTCCGACACCGCGGGACTCCGCCATGACGTGATCGAGCGGCTGGCAGCGGACGTCGCAGCGATCGTCAAGGATGGCCGCGAAGTCGTGGTCGTCACTTCGGGTGCGATCGCCGCCGGGCGCACGCGTCTTAGCGGCCGTCGGGGCAGCAGTATCGCGATTCGCCAGGCCGCGGCCTCGGTCGGGCAGATCGAGCTGATGAGCCTGTACGCGAAGTACTTCGCGTTCCATCAGCGCACCGTGGCGCAGATCCTGTTGACGCACGAAGATTTGGCCGCGCGCGAGCGATGCAACAACGCGCGCCAGACGATTCAGGCGCTGCTCAGCGCCGGGATCGTTCCGATCGTCAACGAAAACGACACTGTCGCGGTCGAAGAGATCCGCTTCGGCGACAACGACAATCTCTCCGCGCTGGTGGCGAACCTGGTGCAGGCGCAGATGCTGGTGATCCTTAGCGACGTCGCGGGCGTGTTGACCGCTGACCCGCGCAAGCGCCCCGACGCGCGATTGATTCCGCTGATCGCGGACGCCGAAGCCGACATGAAGGGGCTTGTGGCCGACGCCGCCGGGCCGCTCGGCACCGGCGGGATGGCCTCCAAGCTGAGCGCCGCGCGGCGCGCGTCTCAGGCCGGCGTCACGGTGATTATCACCTCGGGTCTCGATCAACGCGGGCTGCTCGATGCGCTCGATGCGGGAAAGAGCGGCGGCACGCTGATCCTGGCGGCGCGCGATCGGCTGCGCAGCCGCAAGCACTGGATCGCGTTCGCGCTCAAGCCGAGCGGAGCGCTGACAGTCGATCGTGGCGCGGCCGAGGCGTTGCGGCACAAGGGGCGGAGCCTGCTGCCGTCGGGCGTGCACGAGGTACAGGGCGACTTCGCCGGCGGCGATTGCGTGAGCCTGCTCGACCAGGACGGCGCCGAATTCGGCCGCGGACTGGTCAATTACCCGGCTGCGGATGTGATAAAAGTCAAAGGCAAGCGCTCGGGAGAAATCTCCCGCGTGCTGGGATACAAAATGGCCGACGAGATTATCCATCGCGACAATTTTGTGCTGCTCGACAAGATGACATGAGCCTCGAGAGCGAAATCGCGCAGGGACTTAGCGCCGCGAAAACCGCCGCTCGCGCGCTCGCGGTCTGCTCGAGCGCGAACAAGCAGCACGCGCTGGCGGAAGTCGTAGCAGGGCTGCGCGAGGCGCGCAGCGAGATTCTCGCGGCTAACCGTGGCGATGTCGAGCGCGCCACAGCCGAATCATTGAACCGCGCGTTTGTCGATCGACTGACGCTGAACGATGCTCGAATCGAAGCGATCGCGCGAGGCGTTGAGCAGGTTGCGGCGCTGCCCGATCCTGTCGGAGAGATCATCGGCGAATGGCAGCGGCCTAACGGCTTACGGATTCAGCAAGTGCGCGTGCCGATCGGGGTGATCGCGATCGTGTATGAAGCGCGCCCCAACGTCACGATCGACGCGGCGGTGCTGGCGCTGAAGGCGGGCAACGCCGTGGTGCTGCGCGGCGGCCGCGAAGCGCTTGCGACCAACGCCGTCCTCGCCGAAATCCTGACGCGCGCGCTCGAGCGCTCGCAGCTACCGCCCGCGGCCGTGATGTTCGTGAACCGGCCCGATCGCGAGGTGATTCAGATTCTCAAGCGCCGCGCGGATGCGATCGATCTCATAATCCCGCGCGGCGGCGGCGCGCTCAAAGAAGCGCTCGCCGGTTCGGCTGTGCCGGTACTGCCGCACTTCGACGGTATCTGCCATACCTACGTCGATCGCGCGGCCGACCTGAAGATGGCGGAAGAGATCTGCTTCAACGCCAAATGCAGCCGGCCGTCGGTGTGTAACGCGATGGAAAATCTGCTGGTGCATGCCGGCGTCGCGGCAAAGTTCCTGCCGGCGATCGGCGCGCGATTGGAGGCGGCAGGCGTCGAGATTCGCGGATGCGAGCGCACGCGCGCGATTCTCAGATCGGCGCGGCCGGCAAAGGACGAGGACTGGGACACCGAGTACCTGGATCTGACTCTTGCGATTAAAGTCGTCGATTCGGTGGACGAGGCGATCGAGTTTATCGCGCGTCACGGCTCCGGTCTTGCCGACGCGATTGTTACGGAAGAGTTACAAACGGCCTCGCGCTTTGAACACGAGGTCGATTCCGCTACCGTCTATGTGAATGCGTCGACTCGGTTTACCGACGGCTTTGAATTCGGCTTCGGCGCCGAAACCGGCATCTCGACAAATCGGCTTCACGCGCGCGGTCCGATGGGGCTGCGCGAATTGACCACGTACAAGTACGTGATTCGAGGCACGGGACAGGTCCGGGTATAGTGACGGTGCATGGCTTGTCGAAAAAGATCTCCCTCATCCTAGCCCTCTCCCTGGTCGGAGAGAGGGAATTGAGTCGGTCATGCGCGTAGGTCTGTTCGGCGGCAGCTTTAATCCGATCCACCTGGGCCATCTGCGCGCGGCGGAAGAAACGCGCGAAGAGATGGCGCTGGACCTGGTGTACTTCGTGCCCGCCGCGATTCAACCGCATAAGACGCAGGGCGATTTTGCCAGCGCCGAGCATCGGCTCGAGATGGTGCGTCAGGCGACCAAGGGTAATCGCTATTTCATGGTTTCGGACGCCGAGATCAAGCGCGGGGGCCAATCCTACACGATCGATACCGTGCGGATGTTCCTCAAAACGTTGCGTTCGCCGCTGACGTTGTTTCTGATGATCGGCGCAGACGCTTTCGCGGAGTTCGAAACCTGGAAGGAGCATCACGAGCTGGCGCGGCTTTGCAGTATGGTGGTGCACACGCGTCGTATCGACGGTGACGAGACCGAACCGCGAGTGTCGCTTGCTGCACTGCAACGCCTCGGTTACACTGTGCAAGGCGACCACTACGTGAATCAAAGCGGGCAAACGCTTTC
>DATJOQ010000018.1:0-4033 GCA_035506935.1 Binataceae bacterium (SeqCode)
ACGCCGAGCCGTTTGGCGAGTTGCGTCTGCGTGAGGCCGCGCTTGCGGCGCAAGGCGGCCAACCTCTGCTCGATTCGAATCTCGTTGACCAACTCGTCGACCCGAGCGCGAGTCCCGTCACGCTCGATTTGCGCATCAAGCCAGTTCATGAATGATTCGCTGCTCCGGCGTTTGACCACTTCACGATACCTCTGACTGAAGCTTTCTCATGCGCTGAATAACCGCCGTCGGCACCCTGCTACGCTTTTTGAGTACGCCATCCAGCAACACGATTCTCCGATCGGCGAGAAATGTATAAAATATTCGAACCTGCCGGCCGCGCAGTTCGAACAGGCCGTGCCCTAACGGTTTGGAATGCGGCATGCCCAGGGTGTTTCCCCATTCTTCGAGCACCTTTATCAAAGCGGCTGCCTCGGCTCGGCCATCGGAGCTCAGCCCGCCGATGAAATCTCTGATAAGCGATTGCCCAGCCGCGGTAAGGTGTTCCTCGATTCTCCATCGCACCTTGGGCACCTTGGCTCACTATTCTGAAATATAGCTTCGATGCTATAGGGGCGCAACGGTCATACGGAGCTCTAAATCGCTTCGCGTAGATTCTTCGACTGCGCGCCGGCGATGCCGTCGCACGCTCAGAACGAGAACGATGTGAAGCTTCGACTGGATCACGACGCTCCGTTCAGGTCATCCTGAACAAAGTGAAGGATCTCGCGCGGTCCTCCGCGCGCCGCCTGTTGGACGCAGCGATGCGATTGGAAACTAAACAAGTTCAGGCGAATCGCTTCGCGGAGATTCCTCGACTGCGCGCCGGCGACGTCGTCGCTACGCTCAGAATGACAAACCATACAAGCACTTCCATCCCCCAAAAACATTCAGGCGGGTCGGGATTGCTCCCGACCCGCCTGCCCGCAACCACATCCGCCACCGCCGCCCAACACCTTCAGGTGGATTTCACGATCCGCCTGCCCACCTTCCATTTTTGACGCGGGCCCCGGAGGAATCCGCATGCCGCCGTCACTTTTCTCCCCTCTCCGCCGCGCCGTCAGCCCGCGTAAAACTTACGGCCCTTCTTCCACTCCGCACCATTCCTCCGGGGCCTTCACCGACCGTTTATCGGTGTAAAAGCTCTCATCCGCGCTCGATTCGTCTCACGAACCGACGTGTTCATCCTTCTCATCAATCAACGATCTGAGCCGGCTGTAATTCTGCAGCATCAGCGCGCGCCGGCTATGGCAGGGTTGCTCCGGACGCTGCGAATCGTCGGCGAGCTGCCATTGCGTCCACGGCCACGGCTGGCGCGTGGCGCGCTCGATTTGGAACGCCATCCCGCACAGGCGGCAGTGCGCGTGCACCTGCACTGGCGCGCCGGGGGCGGGAACCTCGACCGTGGCGATTTCAAAATTGTGGCCGAGGTAGGCCAACTCGTCGATTTCGACCGGCGTTCCGAGCTGCGAAAACTCGAACCTGTCCATCCTCGCCTCCTAGGAGCAACCGCTGGTTGCCCCGCAATTCATGCACTTGTAGCAACTGCCATTGCGCACCATGATGCATCCGCAATCCGGGCAGGGCGGCGCGTCCTGCTGATTGAGGAACGGCTGACGCCATTCGCCGTCGCTGCCCTCGCGCAGGCTGGCCACCGTATCGGTCGGTGGCGGAGCTTCGCCGGAGTTACGAAGCTCCGCCTTTTCGCTGCCCGTTCCGTGCGCGGAATCGAGCACTAATCCGACCTCGCGTTTGGCCTCTTCGTCCAGGAAACGCGACGCCATCCATCGGAATAAATAATCGACGATCGACTTCGCGTAAGGAATTTGTGGATTTTTGGTGAAACCCGACGGCTCGAATCTCATGTGCGCGAACTTGTCGACCAAGAACTGCAGCGGCACGCCGTATTGCAGTGCGTACGAGATCGCGGTCGCAAACGAGTCCATCAGGCCCGAGATGGTCGAGCCCTGCTTCGACATGTTGACGAAGATCTCGCCGGGCTTGCCGTCCTCGTACATGCCGACCGTGATGTAACCTTCGTGGCCGGCGATATCGAACTTATGGGTGAGCGATCTGCGCTCGTCGGGCAGCTTGCGCCGGATCGGACGCGGAGCCGACACCGCGATCGCGGCCGCCGCCTTGACGCTCTCCGCCGCTTCGCCCTTGGCCTTGCCGGTATTCAGCGGCTGAATGCGCTTGGAGCCGTCGCGATAGATCGCGACCGCCTTCAATCCCAGCCGCCACGCCATCACGTAGGCCTCGCCGACTTCCTCGACGCTCGCTTCGGACGGCATATTGATGGTCTTCGAGATAGCGCCGGAGACGAACGGCTGCACCGCGCCCATCATCTTGAGATGGCCGAGGTAATGAATCGAACGCGCGCCCGAGCGCGGCTTGAAGGCGCAATCGAACACCGCCAGATGGGCGTCCTGCAGCGACGGCGCACCCTCGATGGTCTCGTGCTCGTCGATATACTCGACGATTTCCTGCACCTCGCGCGAATCGTAACCGAGGCGCTTGAGCGCGCGCGGCACGGTGTTGTTGATGATCTTCAACATCCCGCCGCCGACCAGCTTCTTGTACTTGACCAGCGCGATGTCCGGCTCGATTCCGGTGGTGTCGCAATCCATCATGAACGCGATGGTGCCGGTGGGCGCAATCACGGTCGCCTGCGAGTTGCGATAACCAGCGGCCTGACCGAGTTTCAGCGCGTCGTCCCACGCCTCGCGCGCCGCACCCAGCATCTCGAGCGGCACGTAGGCCGGATCGAGCTTGTGGGCGTAGCCGCGATGGCGCTCGATCACGCCCAGCATCGGCTCGCGATTCGGCGCGTAGCCCGAAAACGGTTCCATCGCTTCCGCGATTCGCGCCGATTGTGCGTACGCTTCGCCGGTCATCAGCGCCGTGATCGCACCTGCGTAGCTGCGCCCGTGATCGGAATCGTAGGGAATCCCGAGCGCCATCAGCAGCGCGCCGAGATTCGCGTAGCCCAATCCGAGCTCGCGATAGGCTTTCGCGTTGGCGGTAATCTCTTCGGTCGGATACGAGGAGTTGTCGACCACGATATCCTGCGCCGTGATCATCACGTCGACCGCCTGGCGGAAGGCCTTGACGTCGAACTCGCCGCGCTCGTCGATAAACTTGAGCAGGTTGAGCGAAGCGAGATTGCAGGCGGAATTATCCAGATGCATGTACTCGCTGCACGGATTCGAGGCGTTGATGCGCCCCGAGGCCGGGCAGGTGTGCCACAGGTTGACCGTGGTGTCGAACTGCATCCCGGGATCGCCGCAGGCGTGCGCCGCCTCCGCGATCATCTTGAGCAGATCGCGCGCGCGATAGGTCTTCGACACTTCGCCGCTCTTGACGAAGCGCGTGCTCCAGTCGCCGTCATTCACCACGGCCTGCATGAATTCGTCGGTCGCGCGCACCGAGTTATTGGCGTTCTGAAAAAAGACCGAGCTGTAGGCGTCACCGTCGAGCGACGAATCGTAACCGGCGTCGATCAGCGCCCACGCTTTCTTTTCTTCTTCCTGTTTGCACTTGATAAATTGTTCGACGTCGGGATGGTCGGCGTTGAGCACCACCATCTTGGCCGCACGACGGGTCTTGCCGCCCGACTTGATCACGCCTGCGGAGGCGTCCGCCGCCTTCATGAATGACAGCGGTCCCGACGCGGTGCCGCCCGACGACAGCCGCTCCTTGCACGAGCGCAACGCCGACAGGTTCACGCCCGAGCCTGATCCGCCTTTGAAGATCATTCCTTCGTTGCGGTACCAGGTCAGGATCGACTCCATGTTGTCGTCGACCTTGAGGATGAAGCAGGCCGAGCATTGCGGCTTGGGCTCGATTCCGACGTTGAACCATACCGGGCTGTTGAACGCGACCTTTTGTTCGACCAGCAGATGGGTCAGCTCGGCGTGAAAAGTGTCGCGATCCTTGTTGCCGCGGAAGTAGCGCTGCTTCTCACCCCATCCGGTGATGGTGTCGGTCACGCGCGAGATCAACTGGCGTACGCTGTGCTCACGGATGTCGCTGCCGAGCGGCCCACGGAAAT
>DATJOQ010000019.1:0-4457 GCA_035506935.1 Binataceae bacterium (SeqCode)
GTGGGCGCGATGGGTAGCCGCCAGACCCACCAGCGCCGAGTCTCCCGGCTTCGCGAGGCGGGATTCACTGACGAGCAACTGGCGCGAGTGGCTGCTCCCATTGGTCTCGATATCGGCGCTAAGACGCCGGACGAGCTCGCGCTCTCGATCGCTGCGGAGCTGGTCAGCCGCCGCCGCGGCGCCTCCCGCTCCGATCGCAAGATCTGATCGGCGCTTCGTGTCTCTATTACTTGGCTGCTACCTTATGCCACGACTTGTCGGGATCGAACGCCTTGATGCCGGCTGCGATCGAACTCGTGTTGGGGCCTAAGTCTTTCTCGTAGACCTGGCCGTCCGCGTCGGCCATAAAAGTCATCACGCCGGACTTGCGATAGTCTACCGGATACGCAATCACAGCGAAGCCGCCGGTCATCTTGCCATTTTGGATATAGTCTTTGGCTCCGCCGGGTGCGTTCGCACCCTGCGCGCTTAGTAGCTTGTAAAAATATCCGTAGTACTCTTGAGGATTACCACTTGCCGCAGATGAGTAGCCTTGCTCTGACGCGCTCGCAAGTAATGCTCCGCCCTGACCCGGCCTGCTCTTGACCGAAGATTCCCGGTAAAGCCCATCCTGCTTTCCGGCAGAACTCTCCAGCTTCTGCGCATATTGATTACTGACACCGTCGTGCGTCTGACTATAGTACTTCTTCTGTGCCCTTACTATTTCCTGACATATCCTGATCGCGTCCAGCTCGTCACGTCCAATCCGGCGATAATGCAGTTCCTCCGCACCGTACTTGCCGTCGAAGTACCAACCGGCATCACTTTTAGCTAATGGAACCGGCATCGGCCAATTGACTGCGCCGACTATCAAGTAGTATTTTCCGTCGGGGCCGTTCGCGAAACGATGCATCTCTCTGTAGCGCCGCAAAAAAAGTGCGATATCGTTCTTGTCCGCGACCTTGTCGCCCGAGCCGAGCGCGTTTTCCTTAATCCCAAGCAGATCTCCGAGCTTCGCGAACTTACGCTCTTTGAGCAGCTTGACCATGGCAGTTACAGCCTCGTCTGGCGTCTTGAAGGTCTTTTGATTGGGAGCCTGCGCCAATCCATAACCACCGATCGATAAGGCGTTAGCGACAATTGCCGCGCCGATAATCAGGCGGAATAGAAATGCAGCTTTGATTCTATCGAGCGAGCGCTCCATTTTACTCTCCAGACCGATGATACATGAACCCGTTTAAACTCGACTTGCGAGCGATTCAGTTGATCGGCGATCACCAAGCGCGCAAGTCGCGCTCAAAGCCTGCCGAAACCGCCTGAACTCCACCGGCCGCGCGCGCTGTCCACAAAGGAACCGCCGCCAAAGCGAGAACCGCCGAACAACCCGCCACCGGAACCACCCGAATCGTCGCGGTAGCGGTTGTTCCATCCGTTGTCCCATCCGCTGTGAGTATCGGAGAGATCGCCGGAGCTCGTCTCGGGATTATCTTTTCCCCAGTCCGGATGGTTCTGGCGAAACTGATTCAGGTCCTGCTGCGAGTCGGTTTGCCAGTTAGGATGGCTCTGCTGCCACTTGGTATCGTTGGCCGCCCAGGTAGGATGGCTCTGGTCGAATTCGCTTTTATCCTGACTCCAGTTTTGATCCTTCAGATTATTAGTCCAGCTATTATAGTTCGGCGGCGGGACGTGATTATTCCAGTTTTGATTGCTCCAATCATGATTGTAGAAGTTGTTAGTATTCGAAACGTAGGTATTGTGATTATATACGACCGTGCTGCTGCCCCAATTGCATCCCCACGAACTGGTCATCATGCTGCCCACCATCATTCCCATCCCGAAGCTCATCATGCTCGTCATCATCATGTCCGCGCTTGAATAGCCCGGATAAACTTCCACCGGAGCGCCGTAAACCACGGTCGGATTGTACTGCGGCACGTATATAATCTGCGGGTTGGCGGGCTTGATGATGATAGTCTGACCGCTTTCAGTTACTACTTGTTGTGGTGTGGTTTTCAGATTGCCCGCCGCGTGCGCCTCTCGCCGCAGGACCTGGATTTCCTTCATTACCGCCTGCGGCTCATTGTAGTACGCGTCTCCAAGCGCCGACGTCCACGAGAGATTCTTGTTCATGTTCGCGAGAACTGACGGGAATTGTGTGAGTGATTTAACACTGGGGTCCCACGGCTGTTGATCGACCGTCTTGGCCAGTTGAGTGCCTTTGAGAGCCGGATGATCTTTGACGAAGCGCGCGGCTTCAACTATGTCGGTCGGATGCGTCGACGCGGCCAGTATCAGCGCCACCAGCGAATCGGGATATAGCGCTATCGGCGAAACCAGCTTCGCCAATTCTGCCTGGCTCGGACCGGTTCCGTTTTCAGACGTCGCCAAAGCGCAAATCGAGAATGGCGGAAAAGCGAGAATCGTCAGCATCAGAAGCGATGCGACCAAATTCCTAACAGCCAACATTGCGTCTATCCTTTTTCAACCCGAATGAGAGTTGCTTGTTGGGGCCTTCCAGCATACGGGCCGCAAGATTTTTTATTACGTCGCCACGGCTGGTGCAAGATTGACTAGCAGTCAAGGCGGTGAAGACCATGCTCGCGCAATCGCTTTGGTCACACGTCTGAAACAATTTGGAGGATTTAACGCCGCGGCGATTCGCCGCTATAAGCGATTGATATTCAAGGCTGATTTGTTCCGGGCCCGTTCGATTATGAAGCCCCTGGTCATTCAGAGCTACATGAGCGACGGCGATAAATGGATTACACGAAACCCTTGCGGCCTAGGGAATCGCCACCGATTGCGCGACCAGCCCTTGGGTAGAATGTGTTGCCGCGGTCACGTGCACGCTCTGGCCAGCGCGGACCGCGCTGAAATGGCTGCCACCGTGGCTTGTGATGGTCGCGGTATTTGGCACCTTCACGTCGCGAATCTCTCCCGGACCGGTTTGCACGCTGATTATCCGCGAAGCCCGCTTCACCGCCACGATCCGCCCGCTGATCATCGTCTGATGCGGTCGCGAAGCTGTCTCTGCAGCGGCAGCATGAGCCGCCTCGTGGTGATGAGAAGTGGCGGCTGTCCTGCCAGGCGCAGCGTATGCGAGTACAGCCAAAGTGATAGAAACAATGATTGTTCGTTTCATTTCACATCGCCGCCGCCGACGCTTAGACAGCGTGTTCGGGGTTCCGCTCACCATCATCAGTCAGACCGAGCTGTTTGTGCAGAACGTAAACCAGGGTCGGCTGAAATACGCGGGTCAGCAGCGCGATCGAGACCGCGCCGCCGATAACTACTATCGCCAGCGGACGCTGGGTCTGCGCTCCGATTCGCGTCGACATCGCGGCCGGCAGCAGTCCTAACCCGTCAACCAGCGCCGTCATCATAAGAGCGCGGAAGCGCCGATCCGCGCCCATCACGATCGAATCCAGCACCGAGTGCCCCGCGTTCCAGAGCTGAAAGATGTAAAAATTCAGCAGAATTCCGTCCATGATCGCGATCGCGAAGATCGAAATGAAACCGACCGCCGCGGAAATGCTGAAAGGCGTACCCGTCACCACCAGAGCTAACACACCGCCCAGACACGCGACTGGCACCTGCGCCATCAATATTATCGTGTTAAGCAGCGACAGCGTCGCCGCATAGAGCACGCCCATCACCAGCAGCAGAGCCAGCGGTATCACTATCGCGAACCGCCGATTGGCCGCCTGCATCTCGCTGTACTCGCCCACCCAGTCGAGGTGCACGGTTTCGGGGAGCTTAACCTGCTTCGCGACCGCCGCTTTTGCATCGTCGATCGTGGTCTGCATGTCGCGTCCACGCACTCCGAAGCGTATCGGCACGTAGCGCTGCAGATGCTCGCGATATATGAACGATGCGCCTTCCACGGTACGGATATCGGCCACCTGCGATAGCGGCACGTAGCCACCATTGGGCATCGCGACACGAAGTTGTTTGATCGCGTTCAGGCTCTCACGGTATTTCGGTAGCCATCTCACCACAAGGTTGAAGGCGCGATCTCCCTGCAGCACCTGGGTTACCGCCTGACCACCGATCGCGGCTTGCACTATGTTGTTCACGTCTCCGACGTTCAAGCCGTAGCGCGAGCACGCCTGGCGGTTGGGCGTGATATTAAGGTTGGGCTGCCCCAGCGAACGATAAACCGCAAGGTCCACCATTCCCGGCACGCCCTTGATTACTTCGCTAACTTCGTTGGCAACGCGCTCGTCAACGGCAAGGTCCGGCCCATACACCTTGATCGCATTAACCCCTTTTACACCGGAAAGAGCTTCTTCTACGTTGTCCTCTATATATTGCGAGTACCCGTAATTAACCTCCGGAAATTTTCTCCTCAGCTTCTCATCCATTCGGGCGATGAGTTTCTCCTTCGTAAGCCCCTTGGGCCATGCGGACTCGTCCTTCAGCTCCACGTGGAACTCCAGGTTGAAAAAGCCGGTGGTGTCCGTTCCGTCATCCGGACG
>DATJOQ010000020.1:0-3214 GCA_035506935.1 Binataceae bacterium (SeqCode)
TTGCTGGGGATTTATTCGCGGCCTGATCGCGATCCGCGCGGCCACACCGTCACGGCGGTCTATATCGGCCGCGGCCTTGGCACGCCCAAGGCCGCTGACGACGCGAAAAATATCGCGCTGTTCGCGCTCGATCAGTTGCCGTCGCCATTGGCGTTCGATCACGCGGAGATTCTCGCCGACTACGTGCGTTTTCTGAGGACCGGCGAATACCCGGCGCCCTGGCGCCGGGCATAGAACGCAGAAAGCAAGTAGGCTTGCGCCAAAGGCGCAAGCCTACTTGCTTTCTGCATTGGGCGGGCGGCGCGGGTTGCCTCGCGGCAATCCGCGCGCCGCCCGCGTCTTCAAGATTTCAGCTTGCGCACCGCGTTGGCGATTCGCTTGAACGCCTCTTCGAGATTCTCGCGCGAGGTCGCGTAAGACATCCGCACGTGCTCGGGCGCGCCGAAGTCGTTGCCACCGACCACCGCGACCTTCGCCTCCTCGAGCAGAAATTCGGCAACCTGATTGCCGTCGCTCAAAACGCCGCGCGGCCATTTCGAACCAAGCAGCTCCGAGACATTGGGGAACGCGTAAAAGGCGCCTTCGGGAACGTTGACCAGTTTGAAGCCGGTCAGCGAACGAATCCGCTCGACCACCAGGCGGTTGCGCGCGCGGAACTCTTCGGCCATCGTGCGCACTTCGTCCTGCGGTCCGTTGAGCGCCTCGACCGCCGCGGCCTGCGCGATAGAATTCGGATTTCCGCTGTTCTGCCCCTGCAATCGCGACGCCGCGCCGATCACTTCAGCCGGACCGGCCGCGAACCCGACGCGCCATCCGGTCATCGCGTAGGTCTTCGACAGCGAATTCACTACGATACCGGTTTCCTTCAGGCGCGGCTCGATCGCGAACAGATGCGGCGGGCGGTCTACATAAATGATGTGCTCGTAAACGCCGTCGAATATCACCGACAGGTTCGCTTCGACCATCACCTTGGCAAGCTCGCTCAATTGCTCGGCGCTGGTCACTGCGCCGGTCGGATTGCACGGCGAGTTGAGTATGATACCACGGCTCTTCGGCGTCAGCGCGCGCTTCAGTTCCTCGGCGCGCAATTGAAAACCGTCGCTCTCGCGAGTCGGAAGCAGTTTCACTTCGGCGCCGCTGAGACGCACGATCTCGGCGAAGCTCACCCACGCTGGCGTCGGGATTATTACCTCGTCGCCCTCGTCGAACAGGCTCGCGACCACATTGTAGATGGCCTGCTTGCCGCCGGCCGCCGCCATCACCTCGGTCGGTTTGTAATCGAGTCCGTTGTCGCGCTTGAGCTTGGCGCAGATCGCCTGCTTGAGCTCGCGTATGCCGGCCGCCGGCGTGTACTTGGTCGCGCCCGCCGCCATCGCCTTGCGCGCGGCTTCCTTGATTCGCTCCGGGGTATCGAAATCGGGCTCGCCGGCCGCCAGCGAAATAATGTCGACGCCCGACTGCTTCAGTTCACCAGCGCGAGCTTCCATCGCCAGCGTCGCGGAAGGTTTGAGCGCAGCAACTCTTCGATTAAGTCTCAACATACTTACCGCCTGTTCGAGAGATCACTCAAAACATTAGCGATGCCGCGGGCAAGAGGGAACAGCGCTAGCGCGAAAAAGGGGCGAGCCGTTTCGATCAATCGAGCTTCAGCTTCACGCGCAGCCGCTTCATCACCGATTCCGGCACCAATCCTGGCAAGCGCTGACCGTATCCCGCGACTTCCTTGATCAGCCGCGACGCCGAGAAGAACAGCGTTGGATTAGCGAACAGGAAGATGGTTTCGACACCCGGCTTCATATGCCGGTTCATCTGAGTCATCTGGAATTCGTATTCGAAATCGGTCACCGCCCGCAGGCTGCGGATGATCACACCGGCTCCGATTCGTTCGGCGTAATCGACTGAAAGGCCGCTGAACTTGTCCACTCGCGCGGCGGGTTCGATATCGCGGATGGTGTCGTGAATCATTTCGACCCGCTCGTCGGGAGTGAACAGCGCGGAATCCTTGTGCGGATTGTAGGCCACCGCCACGATCACCTCGTCGAACAGCTCGACGCTGCGGCGGATGATATCGATATGGCCGTTATGAATCGGATCGAAGGTGCCAGGATAGACCGCGGTGCGGCGCAAGTTGCGTTTGGGGCTGCTCATATTTTCGGGTCACCCCGTGTCTCATTAATCTGATTATTCTGGCTGAGCGGCGCGCCGGTAGAGCGCGATACGATGGTCGCCCAAAGTCGCGACGCTGATGCTTTCGAGCCCAGGTTCTGCGGGTGCTGCCTCACGCCGCGATAGCTCTAGCACTACCCAGCCTCCGGGCGCCAGCAGCGCCGAATCGCATAACTGAGCGAGGATCTGGGCGCTGAGTCCCTGCTGATAGGGGGCGTCGGCGATGACCAAGTCGAAGCAAGCGCCTTCCTTTGCGAGATCGGCCAGCGCGCGGCGCGCGTCGAGGCATAGCAGGCGGCTTCGCGAGGTTAGTCCCAGCGCTTCGAGATTGGCCCGAATCGCTTCGGCGGCGGCGCGAGCGGAATCGACGAAGACGGCGTTTTTGGCGCCGCGCGATAGCGCCTCGATTCCAAGCGCGCCGCTGCCCGCGAACAGATCGAGCACCGCGAGTCCGCTGAAATCGAGCCGGGCCGCCAGGCGCGAGAAAATCGATTCGCGCACCCGAGCCGAGGTCGGACGGGTGGTCATCCCGCGCGGCGCTTTAAGCCGCTGGCCGTGAGCCTCGCCCGCGATTACCTTCATCGATTAGTTACCGCGTAAAAAAACGGGAGGGTGCCGATTCACCCTCCCGCCGGTTTCAACATTCGAGCTATTTTTCAAACGCCGAAGATGTGGATTCCGATCGCGGCGGCCTCGTTGCGGACCATACCGCCAGCGTTTTCGGTCAGCCCGATCTTCGCGTTACGGACTTGACGTTTGCCGGCTTCGCCGCGCAGTTGCCAGAACACCTCGCAAATCTGGGCGACGCCGGTGGCGCCGACCGGATGGCCCTTCGCGAGCAGCCCGCCCGACGGATTGACCGGAATGCGACCGTTGATTTCGGTGGCACCTTCGTCGATAAGCTTGCCGGATTCGCCGGGGGCGCACAGGCCCAGCTCCTCGTAGATTTCCAGTTCCGCGAAAGCGGACGCGTCGTGTAATTCGACCACGTTGAGATCGTTGGGGCCGATTCCCACATTCTCGTAGGCCTTTTTGGCCGCGCGTTGCA
>DATJOQ010000021.1:0-3122 GCA_035506935.1 Binataceae bacterium (SeqCode)
ACTTCACTTCGCGCGCGTGGTGGAACTTCAGGACGCGCACCGGCAGAGTCGTATAGTCCGCCACCGATGGACGCTCGCGATCGGTGTGGCGCTCGCGCTAGCGATAGGCAGCATCCCTGGGACTCTGTTGTGGTTTATCCGGTATCGTTCCGGACGCAGCGTCTGACTGCCGGTTCCTCTCCCTGAGGAAATCTAAATCGCTGCCGCGCTAGTCGCCGAAAGTGGCGACGATATTGCGGAAGGAGTCTTCGGTGGCATCGGCAGGGATAAGCGGTGCGTAGGGAGGGTGCAGGATAACGTGAGGAATCGACTCGCGATAACGGATAGCCTGCTTGCGCGCCTCGTCTGGCGTTCCGGCGATCGCGAACAGCTCGACCAGTTTGTCGGATGTGGCAGCTTCGATCGCCTCGACTCCACCCTGCGCGATCGCCGCGCGAATCGCAGCCTGCTCCGCCTGGCAGCCGTGGAAGTGCACAATGACGTCGCTGACAGATACCGCGACGTAGATGCCGACCTGAATGCGTGCTCGATGAACCGCCTGAGCGCGATCCTTCGCAACGCTACATACGATCAGTGAGGCGTAGTCGACGTTCATCGGATCGCGCCCAGTTCTCCGCGCTCCCTTGGCCAGGTTCGGCTTCACATGGTCTCTGGCGAACTCGGGCGTATGCAGATATCCAAGCGTCCCGTCGGCCTTCTCGCCTGCGAGCTGCAACATCCGCGGACGCATCGCGGACAAGTAGACGGGAATCCGCGGCCGTGCAAGCTGACGTGGCCCCCACGGATTTACCGGCGGAGCGTTGAAGCGGTAGTACTTGCCAGCGTAGCTCAGCTCGGGACGCGCGCCACCAGAGAAGTAGTCCCACGTCATCCTGACCACGTCGACGTATTCGCTCATCCGCGACAACGCATCCGATGCGTCAGTTGAATGGAAGGCTTCGAGCCAGTCAGGTCCGCCCGGTCCGATGCCGAGAATCGTACGTCCTCCGGAAAGCTCGTCGACGTCGGCAGCGGCGTTCGCGGTCGCGAAGGGGCTGCGGATAAACGCCTCGGCGATTCCCGTCCCAAGCTGGATACGCTTGGTGGCGCTCGCGGCAACCGCATGCATCACGAACGGATTGCGGTACGCCTCGTAATTCCACAGCGAGCGGAATCCAGCGTAGTCAGCCAGACGGGCAAGCTCCGCAAGCTTGTGCGTCGACGTCTGTAGTACCGGTACGCTCAATCCAAGGTTGGGCATCTGCAAGATCCATTCGGCAGAGCAGGGCGATACGATGGGTTATTGCGGGTCTCCACTGATCTCACCCTATTGGGAATTTGCGGTTCAATTTAACAGTCAGGCATTTTTTCGCCCACTATTTGTATCCATCCTGGCTGTCGCGCTAAGTTTTCGCTACCCGGCTTCAGAAATTCGCCTCTTTTGCTAAGGAATTCGCTCCGACGCTTTAGACAAACCGCAGATTTTGGTCCTCAGATGGCGGCAGCGGAGCTGATAGTGACTTCTTTTTTTCACGCGTAATTTCGCGTAAAGAGGGATTCGTCAACCGACAGCACCATCCGCTTCTCAGCACTAACCTCGATAGGGTTCATTTGGGGGACAGCACATAATGGAAACGCAACTTTCTCCTTGGTGGAGACGCACGTTGATCCTCCTGATGGTGGCGGGCTTTTCAACTCTCGGCTATCTGGCTGCCCGCACTTATCGCGACGCGCCACCAATTCCGGCGCGCGTCGTGGATGGAACTGGCGCGACGCTGTTTACAGGTCGAGATATCATCGCGGGGCAGCAAATCTTTCTGAGTCACGGCCTGATGGAAAATGGCACGATTTGGGGCCACG
Source organism: Binataceae bacterium (SeqCode) (assembly GCA_035506935.1). GTDB lineage: Bacteria > Desulfobacterota > Binatia > Binatales > Binataceae > DATJOQ01. The sequence goes on from DATJOQ010000021.1 coordinate 1,840, forward strand.
GAGCTTACCTCGGACCCGATTACTCAGCCGAGTTTCTGCATACGATGGCCCTCGACATCCTGGCCTCGCTGTCGACCAGGATGACCCCCAGCCCGGACGGCGCTCGCTCGAATCAACCGGAGCTTGACGCCGAGGTGGCGCGCACACTGAAAGAGAATCGTTACGACCCTGCGTCGGACACATTGACGTTCACTCAAGCGGAAGCAAATTCGTACCGCACGCAGCAGCAGAAGTGGCACGATTACTTCTCAGCGCCCGATCGCAACGGCGGCCTGACCGCGGCTATTATCGAGAAACCCGGCGAGTTGCATGAGCTGACGGCGTTTTTTGCGTGGGCCGCATGGGCCAGTGCCGCACGGCGGCCGGGCAAGGTCTATTCGTATACCAACAATTTCCCCTACGACCCGCTGGCCGGAAACGTTCCCACCTCGGATGCGGTTTTGTGGAGCGCGATGAGCCTGCTGATGCTGCTGGGCGGAATCGCGGGCGTGCTGTTCGCGTTCGGCCGTTTCGATTTTCTCGGATGGCAGAGCGACGCGCGCCGAAGGCCCACGATGCTGGTCCAGCGGCCCGGCCCGAGCCAGCGCGCTGCGATCAAGTACTTCATTATCGTGAGTCTGCTGTTCCTGACGCAGGTCCTGGTCGGCGGCGGCGTGGCGCATTTCCGGGCCGACGCAGCCAGTTTCTACGGCATCGATATTTCACAGATCTTTCCGAGCCAGCTCCTGCGCACATGGCATTTGCAACTCGCGATTCTATGGATCGCGACAGCCTTTCTCGCCGGCGGCCTGTTTATCGCCCCGTCGCTCGGCGGGCGTGAACCGGCCTATCAGTTGTTAGGTGTCAACTTGCTGTTCGTGGCGCTGATCGTCGTCGTGGCCGGCAGCCTGCTCGGCGAATGGCTCGGCATTCGGCAGATGCTCGGCCGCTTCTGGGAATGGTTCGGCGACCAGGGTTGGGAATATCTCGATCTCGGCAAGGCATGGCAGATAGGATTGGCTGCCGGCCTCGTGATTTGGGTGGCGCTTCTCTTCCGCGCGGTACAACCGTCGTTCGGCGATCCCGAGCACGGCGAGCTCTCGACGCTGTTCTTCCTTTCCGGTCTCGCGATACCGGTCTTCTACCTGCCCGCGTTTTTCTATAGCGGTGCGACCAATTACGCGATAGTCGACCATTGGCGCTTCTGGATCATCCATCTGTGGGTGGAAGATTTTTTTGAGCTATTCGTGACCGTGGTGGTCGCGGTATTGTTCTACCGGCTAGGCGCGGTCAGCGTTATCACT
>DATJOQ010000022.1:0-7235 GCA_035506935.1 Binataceae bacterium (SeqCode)
AATACCGCCCCGCCCGAGGTGCTGATGGCGCTGATGCCGCAGCTGGCCAACCAGCCGCAAATGCTGCAAGCGATATTGGGATCGCGGCCGTATCATTCGTCCTCCGATTTCAGCAAAATCCCTGGCTTCAGCGCCCTCACAAAAGGCGCCACGAACTCCTTCACTACCCAAAGCGACTACTTTACGATAACGGGCACGGGTACCTTTGCTGGAGCCCGCACCTTCGCGTACGCTACCGTCAGGCGCAACGGCGTCGGTCCTATGCTACTGTCGTACTGGCACGAGGACTGAGGGGCGATGGCGGAACGAATTCTTGCGATCGAAATCTCCAATGATGTGATTCGCGCAGCGGTCGCCGAGCGATCGTGGAATTCGTTCGTCCTGACCGGAACCTTCGAAGCCAAAAGCGCCCCGGATGAAACCGACCTGAATCCCGCGCTCGCGCGCCTGGTAGCGCAGACCGGCAACGCCGAAGTTGTTATTTCCGCGTTCCCGGGCGAGTTGGTCGCCAAACGCCTGCTTACCCTGCCCTTTCACGATCGCAGGCGGCTCGAACAGGCGGTGCCGTTCGCCCTCGAAGAGCATCTGCCGTTCGCGGTTGACGATGCCGTCGTCAGCTACGTAACGGTCGGGCGGGAAAACGGCGGCAGCCGGGTGCTTGCAGCGATGGCGCGAAAGGACGACCTGAGCGCCCATCTCGAGCTGCTCGCCAGCGCGGGATTGAATCCTAAGATCGTAACGCTTAGCGCCGTCAGCCTGCCCGCGCTGCTGGCGCGCGCACGAAACGGCCACGCCGCTCAGCATCTGCTGCTCGATCTCGACCAGCGCAGAATTTCGCTGATCTTGCTCAGCCCCGACGGCGTCCCGAGCGCGCTGCGTACGATTACCCTGGCGCCCGAAGCCGCCAACGGTCACGGCGACGTCGACAACGTAACCGCGCGTGCGCTCGCAGCAGTGCGTCAGACCTTGATCGCGCAGAGCGCCGAGGCTGAACCGCCGGAAGTCGTTCTGAGCGGCGAGCTGGGCACCACCCCCGAGGTTCAGCATCAGCTCTCTACGGAACTTGCGTTGAAAGTGCGCGGCAGCGACTCGGTCGATTGCTCGGGCCTGCTCGAAGGACTCACGCCGCAACGGATGCGTTACGCGAGTTGCATCTCGATGCTGCTGGGCGAAGCGCCGCGCGGCGCTATTCCGATGCTTGACCTGCGCCGCGCCGAGTTCGTCTTCCGCGGTAATCAGAGCAGCCTCGCACCGCTGTACAAGCCCGCGCTGGTGGCGCTCGCGGTGGCGTTGCTGGCGATACTCCACGTGACGCTCTCCGCGGTGAATCAGTACGGACGGCTGAGCGTGCTCAATCAACAGATTGCGCGCGCCGCAAGCCCGGCACTCGGCCCCCGCCCGCCGGAGAACGTCAAGGCGGCGCTCAACAGCGGTATCGCCGACATGCGCAAGCGGCTTAAGCTGATGGGCGGTTCGAGTCAGAACTCTCCGCTCGACATCCTGTTGGCGGTGTCTCAATCGATTCCGTCGACGCTGACGGTCGATATCGACGATATGCTGATCGATGAGGCGGGGCTTAAGATTTCGGGGACCGCTGATTCTTTCGGCACGATCGATCGGCTCAAGAAGGCGCTCGGCACTAACGATACGTTCGGCGATATCGAGGTCGCCGACGCCAAGGCGGGAAGCGATCCTAGCAAGATCGAGTTTCATCTCACCGCTTCGCTGAGAGACAATCCGTTGGAGGCCAACTGAGCAATGGCGTCGGGAATTGGCGAGCGGATATCAGAGGCGTTCCACGGAGTCGCCGATGAGCAGCTCAGGCGTATCTCCGAGCGGCTTGATCCGATGGTCAGCAATCTGCGCGCGCGCTACCAGAAGCTCGAGCCGCGCGAGAAGGTGCTGGTTCTGGTCGCCGGCTCGCTGCTCTCGGTGTTTTTGGTCTACAACCTGGTTTACGGTCCGATTCAGAGCTGGCAAGCGAGCCTCGATAGCCGAATCGCCGCGCGCCAGCGCGAGCTCGCCGACGTGCGCCATCTGTCGCGAGTGTACTCGGAACTGAAGCTCGATCTGGCCACGGCGGAAAAACGGACGGTTAGCACCGGTAAGGATTTTTCGCTGTTCTCGGTGGTGGAAACGTCGCTCACCAAGAGCGTCGGCCGCAACAAGATCGGTTCGATTACGCCGAGTGACAAGAAAATCTCTGACGAATTGATCGACTACGAGGTCAACGTCAAGCTCAGCGACGTCAGCCTGGCCCAACTGGTTGACGCTCTCTACGACGTCAAGGCGATGAGCGTACCGATCGTGGTCTCGAATCTCAACGTCAAGAAGCGTACCCAGGATTCGCATTCGTACGACGTCGAACTCACCTGTTCCGCGGTAGGAAGAAATGGTTGACCCGCGCCAATACCTGACGCTCGACTACTGGCGGGAGCATACCCTGATGGCCGCATACGTGGCCTGGGGAGTGATCCTGTTCCTGATCTTCACCGTAGGCAATTTTCCTTACCAGGACACGCTCTCGGCGATCGTGATGCCGCTCGGATGCAAGCTTACTTACGACGATCAGCGCTCGAGCTTTCCAATTGGCGCGGTCCTGGAAAACGTACGCCTGATGTCCCAGGATCCAACCGGCGGAATGCTGTTTCAGAGCGCCGACATGACGCTCGCACCCGCGCTCGGTTCGATGCTGATTGGGCGCCCCGGTCTACACATCAACGCCGAAGCGTACGATGGCCGCATAATCGCCACCGTATGGCGTATCCGCGATGGAATTGCGGTCGATTTCGACGCACGCACCCTGAATCTGGCGCGGTACAAGATGGCGGCGCAGTACGGCATTCGTCTGATCGGCACACTGTCGGGCGCGGGCTCGCTCGCACTCAGCCAGCAGTCACTCAACGCCAGCACCGGGCACTTCGGCTTCACCGGCAAAGCCATCACGCTCAGGCTCGGCGGAACCTTTGCGCCGATCACGCTGACCGACTGCAGCGGCACCTTCAAGCTCGACAAGGGCAAGTTCAAGATCGAGCAACTCGACGGCAAGGGACCTGATCTCACGCTGCACGCGCAGGGTGAGGCGACGCTCGGGCCGGACCTCGCCGATAGCACGATTCAGGCGACGCTCGAGTTGGATCCTACCCCGATGGGTCGCGCGCGGCTTGGGGTTCTGCTGGGCCTGCTGCCGCGTCCGCCCGATTCGCAGCCCTATCAGCTACGCGGTCCCCTGCTGTCGCCGACGATTAGTTGAAGAACGCTGCCGAAAGGCATCTTCTCACTTCGCTTCTGCGACGGGCACGGCGATGCCGCTATTTGTCTGCAGCGGCACCAGCGCGACGAATGCCGCCATACCCATCGCGAGCGATCCCACTATCGCCCAGTGGAAGCTGCCGGTGCGATCGATGATGAATCCCGCAAGCGGCGGCCCCATCAGCGCGGCGAATCCGGCGCTAGTATACAGCGCGCCAAGCACCCGCCCGAGACGCCTAATTCCGAACAGCTCAACTACCACCGCCGGCGCCAGGCCGACGTAACCGCCATAGCCGGCCCCCATGGTCACGGCGAATATCACCAGCCACGCGTACGAGCGCGCGCTCAGCCAGATGAAGAAGCTCAGACCGACGACCAGGAAACTGAGCTGGTAAAGCCGGATGCATCCGATTCGATCTGAAAGCGTGCCCAGGCCGAGTCGCCCAATCATGCTCGAGCCGCCAATAAAACCAACCAGCGCCGCGGCGGCAATCTTACCCACGCCCTGCCCCTGCGCGAAGGCGGGAAGGAAAACCATCGGCACGAACAGCGCGACGCCGGTTAGAAGCGACGCGAGATACAAGAGCGCAAACGCGCGCGTGCGGATCGCTTCGCTGAGACTCAGCTCGGAAGCTTCGACGTGCGTGGGCGGACGCGGCGTCAGAGCAGCGCAGGTCATCAGAATCGTGGCAGCCGCGACGCCAAAAGCCAGGTACGTTGTGCGCCATCCGTAACGCTCGATCAGCGCCGCCGCGAGCGGCGCGACCGCGAGCGTGCCGCCGCCGGCACCGGTCACCGCGATTGCCAGCGCGGCGTTGCGGCGCCGGCGAAACCATCCGCCGACCGCTGCGATCATCGGCACGTAGCCGCACGCCACGCCGATTCCGACTCCGCTTCCGTACGTCAGATACCCGACCCACAGCCGGTCGATACGCGAAGTGAGCGCGAGCCCCACTCCCATCACTACTGCTCCCGCCGCCAAAACCGGTCGCGGCCCGAAGCGGTCGGCCATATGCCCGGTCACCGAACTCAGCCCGAAATAGGTGAACGCCGTGATCGAGAACAGCGCCGAGGTCGCTCCGCGTCCGGCGCTGAACTCATCGGCTATCGGTTTGAAGAACGCCCCGAAGCTGTAAGCAATCCCGAATATCGTAAAGCCGGTGATGAACGCGGCGCCCAGCACTACCCAGGCGCGGGGCGAATCCACCTCCACCGATGCAAATCTTCCCATTGTGCCGCCTCCGCGCAATCAGCCGCATACATAGACCAGCGCCATTGCGGAGTCCACGCGGAAGTCATGGTATCGCGAACGTGAATCACTCGATTCAAGAAGGCGCAGCATCGAAGAAGCGCGCAACGGCCTCCTTGAAACGCTTGTCGCCGACCGCGTTGAGATGGTCGCGGCCTTCGAGCTTCACCAGTTCAGCACCCGGAATTGCGCTCGCAAGATCGTCGCCACTGCCGACCATGTTGTCCTTGGTGCCGATCACCACCATTACGGGAATATTGATCGAAGCTAATCGCGCCGGGCTGAAATCCGGACGGTCGTGCGCGATACAGGCGGCCAGCGCTTTCAGGTCGTTGTAATTGGCTTCGGCGAATCGGCGAAATTCGCGCGCCATATTAGCGTGAGGTTGCGACTCGCGAGCGATTTCGTCGAGCACCGCCTTGGTGTCGTCAGCCAGCAGCACTCGCGCGATACTGTGGATGCGCCCGCGCTCCGCCATCCCGCCCGCACCAATTCCGATTCCGCCCAGCACGACCGCGCGAAAGCGTTGTCCGTGAGTCATCACGGTGTGCAAAGAGATCGCCGCGCCCATCGAGTAGCCGATCAACAGCGCGCGCTGGATCCCAAGATGGTCAAGCAAACGAACAACGTCACCGCCCATGTGCGCCGGACCGTAAGCCTCGCGATCGTACGGCTTGGCGCTCAACCCATGTCCCCGGCAATCGAGCGCGATCACGCGATACTTCGCACCCAAGAATGAGAACCATCCGGTTTCTTCCCAGTTGCTACGCGCGCTGGCGGCAAATCCATGAACCAACACCACCGGCGGACCCGCTCCCTGGTCGCGGTAGTGAATTGGCACGCCGGCGGAATCGAAAAACGGCATCGGCAGACCTCATGATGAAATAGTTCGCAACGTCGCCAATCGGCAGGTTACTTGTGATATTAATCGAAGCCAACAAATAATCTGTCGGGAGTCGAACGCAAATCATGGCACAGATCAAACCAGGACTAGGCCTCGTGATGCATACCTTCGGCGCCGCCCCGCTGGCGAAGAACCTCGAGCTGGTGCGCGAGTCCGAAACGCTCGGTTACACCGCGCTCTGGACGCCCGAGGTCGTTGGCCCCGACGCGATCACCACGCTAACCGCTTACGCACTCAATACCACTAAGATCGATCTCGCAACCGGGGTCGTGCCGATTCAGATTCGCACGCCCGTGCTGACCGCGATGAGCTTCCTTTCGGTTAACGAGCTGGCGGGCGGACGCGTGATCGCGGGCCTCGGAGTGTCGAGTCCCATAATCGTCGGGCGATGGCACGGCGGATCGTATCAAAAGCCGGTGACCGCGATGCGCGAGTGCATCCAGATAATCCGGCAGTTGTTCACCGAGGGCCGCTCGAAATTCGACGGAACCATCTACAAGAGCGACATCAGGCTCGGGATGCGTCTCAAACAAAAGCCGCCGCGAATCTACGTCGCCGCGCTGAACCCGCCGATGCTGCGGGTGGCCGGTGAGCTCGCTGACGGCGTCCTGCTCACCTATTCGCCGCCAGAAGCGATGGCCGATCTAATCGGTGAGGTTCGCCGCGCCGCGGTCGCCGCCGGCCGTGATCCGGATGCGATCGACTTCGCAATCTACCTGCGGATGTGCGTGACCGAGGACCAGCGCGCCGCAACCGACGCGTTCAAGCGCGAGCTCGCCGGCTACGCCTTCGTCGACGCCTACAAACAGATGTTCGCCCGTCACGGTATCGGTGATGAAATGGCCGAGGTGCGCCGGCTATGGCAGGCAGGCAAACGCGACGACGCTTTCACCGCGATCAGCGACGACTCGGTGGCGAAGATCGGAGCCGTCGGTTCGGCCGAGCAGGCGCGCGAATTCGTCGCACGCTTCCGCCGCGCCGGAATCACTCATCCGGTGGTGTTTCCGATCGGCCCTAACGATACGCTCGCACGCGACTACGCCAATACGATGCGTGCTCTGGCGGGAGCGTGAGCAGTTGGCGCGCCGCACAGTTGCTTCACGCGCTTAGGCAGAAAGATTCGCGATCAGCGGCCCTTCCAATTCGGCTTGCGCTTCTCCATGAACGCGCGCGGGCCTTCCTTGGCGTCTTCGGTTGCCATTACCACGCGCCAGCCCTCGTTCTCGATCTGGTACGCGTCCTCCAGCGGCCGCCCCGAGCATCGTTCGACCACATCCTTGATCGTCCGCACGGATAGCGGCGCGTTCTCCGCGATCGTCGTCGCCAGTTCCTCCGCCCTGGCCATCAATTGATCCTGCGGCACCACGTAATTCACCAGCCCGAGCCGATAAGCTTCCTGCGCGTCGATTCGATTGCCGGTGAGAAAAATTTCCATCGCTTTGCAATACGGCATCTGGCGCGGCAATCGCGCCAAGGACCCCGCGGCCGGGATGATTCCCCATTTCACTTCCTGAAGGCCGAAGCTCGCCGTATCCGAGGCAACGCGTAAATCGGTACCCTGCATCATCTCCATTGCGCCCGCGATACAGAATCCATTGACCGCAGCGATTATCGCCTTGCCCGGATTGAAGCCGCGCAGGATCGCGATATCCAGCGATCTGCGATCGTTCACCAGCTTTTGATCCCATTGATCCTCCGGCGGACGCGCGCCGGTAAACAGCGGAATCAGGCGACTCAGATCCGCGCCGGCAGAGAACGCTTTGGTTCCGGCGCCCGTGATGATCGCTGCGCGCACCTCGTCGTCGCTATCGATCTCCTGCCACGCCTGGG
>DATJOQ010000023.1:0-10653 GCA_035506935.1 Binataceae bacterium (SeqCode)
AGTATCCAACGATTGTGTTCAAGTCCAAAAAGATCGAACCGAATGGCGAAGGTAAGTGGAAATTAATCGGTGACCTGACGCTCCACGGCGTAACCAAAGAAGTCACGCTCGACGTCGAAGGCCCGTCCAAGCAGGTCAAAGATCCTCGCGGCAACATCCATATCGGCGCGGTCGCGACCACCACTATCAATCGCAAGGATTTTGGCCTGGTGTGGAATCGCACTATGGATACCGGCGGCCTGATGGTTGGCGAAGAAGTTTCGATAACTATCGACGTGGAAGTGGTGAAAAAGGCGGGATAGATCCTCGCGCTTAGTCACGGCTGAATCCCTTCAGGTTTCATTGCCACCTCGACCGCGTCGCTTCGCCCGCGAGCCGGCGCGGAGGATTCGCGAAGCTGGGTCTCGGCTTATTAACATCCGAGCGCGCAGCTGGCCGCCGGAGATTCGTCCGTCACAGAGATAACTGATAATCTGGATGTCGCGACATGCGACGCCTGCTGATTTACATCCGCCGTTTTTGGCTCCGATACCTGTTCGGGATCTTTTGCACATTCGCCAATGTCGGACTGGCGATGGCGGTGCCGGCTCTGATGCGCAACGCGATCGACGCGATTCAGCGCAGCCGCTTCGAACGTCTGCCACATCTGGCGCTGGAAATTTGCGCGGTGTCGGCGCTGCTGGGCGTCGCGCGATGCTTCTCGCGCTTCACCATCTTTAATACCGGACGCGATATCGAGTATGGCCTGCGCAACGAGCTGTTCGCTCGCCTGGTACTGCTCGGACCTAATTTCTACCAGCGGCTCAAGACCGGCGACCTGATGTCGCGCATGATCAACGATCTATCGGCGGTGCGGCTGATGTTCGGCATCGGCGTGCTGACCCTGATCAGCACCCCGCTCTATTACATCTTCGCTCTCGCGCTCATGCTGTCGATTAATGTCCGACTAGCCCTGGCCTCGCTGATTCCCTATGCCCTGCTGTTGGTGACCATCAAGCAGCTAACCCGCTCGCTGCTCGACACCAGTCTGCGCGTGCAGGAAGGACTCGGTGCGATCGCGTCAAAGGTTCAGGAAAGCTTAAGCGGCATGCAGGTGGTGAAGGCCTACACGCTGGAGGAACACGAAGGACGCGTCTTTCGCGCACTCAACGACGGCTACAACGAACAGGGACTGGCGTTGGCGCGGCTGCGTGGTGCGCTGATGCCGATGATTCGGGCGGCCTCGGCGACCGCGGTCATGATCGTTCTGATTTACGGCGGAACACTGGTCAGGCGTGGTCAGATGACGATCGGCGATCTGGTCGCCTTCACGCTCTACCTCGGGCTGCTCGCGTGGCCCACCACCGGTCTTGGATGGGTGTTGTCAGTGTTTCAGCGCGGGCGCGCGGCGATGAAGCGGCTGGACGAGATTTTCGACGCCCCGCCGCTGCTGTCGGTGGCAGCGGCTGAGAGCGAAATCCATTTCGCCGGCGCCGTCGAATGGGACCACGTCTCGTTCAGCTACTCGGATCGCCTGACCAACGGCGCTAACGGCGCGGCTCATTACGCTCTCAAGGATATCAGCGTGAAAGTACCTGCGGGCGGCAAGCTCGCGATCGTGGGGCGCACCGGCTCGGGTAAATCGACCATGATCAAGCTGCTGTTCCGGCTGCTCGAACCTACCAGCGGACGCGTGCTGCTCGACGGTCAGGACATCCGCGAGATTCCGCTCGCCGCGCTCCGGCAAACTATCGGGCTGGTGCCGCAGGACCCGACGCTGTTCTCCGATACGATGGCGCGCAACATCGCTTTCGGCAGCCCCAAAGCTGGCGGGGATGAAATCATGGCCGCCGCCGTCACAGCAGGACTCGAGCCGGATTTCGCCGCGTTGCCCAAAGGACTGGAAACCGTGATCGGCGAGCGCGGAACCGCGCTCTCGGGCGGGCAAAAACAGCGCGTCGCGATTGCGCGCGCCGTCACCTACGGCCCGGCCGTGATGGTGCTCGACGATGCGCTCTCCAGCGTCGATACCGAGACCGAACGCGCCGTGCTGCACACGCTCGAGGAGGCCGTGCACGGACGCACCACGATCGTGGTGGCCCATCGCGCCTCGACCGTGCGCGACGCCGACCAGATCGTCGTGCTGGAGCATGGCGCGATCGTTGAGCACGGTACGCACGAGGAATTGATGGCCGATCGCGGGATCTACGCCGAGCTGTTCAAGCGCCAGCTGCTCGAAGAGGAGCTGGCCCAGTACTGAGATGCTGACCGAAACCGAACAGGAACAGGTCAACGTCCGCGACACCGCGCTGTTGCGATGGGTGTGGGGATTCGTGCGTCCCTACCGCCGCTTGTTCTGGCTTTCCGCCATCCTGATGCCGCTCGACACGATGTTCCTGCTGGCCCAGCCCTACATGATCAAGCTCACGATCGACCTCTATCTCACCCACGATCGTAGCGTGCCGCCACGATGGCTCGGGGCGCTGGTTAATCTTTTCGGCGGGCGTGGCTTGATGGCGGTCGGGTGCTGCTATTTGCTGCTGCTGGTCGGCGAGTTCATCACCAACTACGGCCAATTTTACTCGACTATGATCGTCGCGCAGCTAAGCCTCAGCGATCTCCGTCTGGCGCTGTTCCGCCACGTCGAAGCGATGCCAACCGCTTTCTTCGACCGCCAGCCGATCGGCCGCCTCGTGAGTCGCATGACCAGCGATATCGAGACCATCAATGAGATGTTCGGCGCCGGCTCACTAACGATCTTTGTCGACCTGCTGACCCTGTGCGGGATTGTGGTCGTGATGATGAGCTGGAGCGTCAAGCTCGCGCTGGCTTCGCTATGCGCGATACCTCTGCTTTTGCTGGTCGTTAGATTCTTCCAGGTCCGCGCCCGCGCCACCTATCGGGCGATTCGCGATCGCACCGCAGCGCTCAACGCGTACCTGTCGGAAGCACTGAGCGGCATGATGATAATCCAGCTTTACAATCGCGAGCGCGAAAGCCAGCGCGAGTTCGACGTGCTTAACCGCGCCAGCCGCGACATCCAGATGCTGTCCAATATCTACGAGGCGGGGCTGTTCTCCACCGTCGAGGCGGTCAGCTTCATCACACTCGGAATTATCCTGTGGGTTGGCGGCTACCAGGTGATGTACAAGCTGATCGGATTGGGGACGCTGATCGCATTTTTCGAGTACGCGAAGATGTTCTTCAATCCGCTGAAAGAAATGTCGACCAAGTACACGGTGCTGCAATCGGCGCTGGCCGCGATGGAGCGAATCGCGGCGCTGATGCAGGAGCAGCCGGCGATCAGCAGCCCGCTCGCACCGCGAAGCCCATCCTCTATTCGCGGCGAGATTGTGTTCGACCATGTGTCCTTCGCCTACCGTCCGGGCGAGCCAGTGCTGAAGGACGTAAGCTTTCGTATCGAGCCGCGCCAGAAAATCGCGATCGTGGGCGCGACCGGCTCGGGCAAATCAACCATCATCAAGCTGCTCGACCGCATGTACGACGTCAGCGCGGGCCGCATCCTGCTCGACGGTATCGACGTGCGCGAATGGGACTTGCTCGAACTCAGGCGCGCGATCGGATTGGTGCAGCAGGACGTGTTCGTATTCGCCGCCGACGTGGTCGACAACGTCCGGCTGAGCCAAACCCAGCTCGGCGAAGAGGACGTGCGCCACGCGCTCGCTCGCGCACAGGCGCTGGACTTCGTCGAGCGGCTGCCGCGCGGTCTTGCGACACAGCTCCAGGAACGCGGCTCCAATCTATCCGCCGGCCAGCGTCAATTGCTCTCGTTCGCGCGCGCCCTCGCCTACGATCCGGCGGTGCTGGTGCTCGATGAAGCGACCTCATCTGTCGACAGCGAGACCGAGCGTTTGATTCAGATCGCGCTCGACCAGCTCCTCGCCGATCGCACCGCGCTGGTGATCGCACATCGCCTTTCAACCATCGAGAAAGCTGACCGCATCCTGGTGCTGAGCCACGGCGTACTGCGCGAGAGCGGAACCCACGAGGAACTGCTGGCGATGCGCGGGCTGTACTATCGCCTGGTTCAGTTGCAGTATGCGAGCCCGTCCGAAGCCGTGCACGATCAGGTCGCCGATTGAGCGGCGGCGCGGGAAATCCGGTTCGATTGCCGATGCGCCGACTGCGATACCGATTGATTGGCGCAGCGGCAATTGCGCTCTGCGCGCTCGGTCTCGCCGGATGCGAGATCGGTTATATCGCGCGCGGCGCTTATGAAGAGGCGCGGCTCTTGTGGCATCGCAAGCCCATCAGCGACGAACTCGCCCAGGGCGATATCACACCCGCAGCCCGCAACAAGCTCGAGATGGTGCTGCAGGTGCGAAGTTTCGCCAGCGATAAACTTGGACTCAACGTCGGCGGCGCTTACAGCACGATCACGCCGGTCGACAAGGGCGCGATTACCTGGGTGGTGATGGCAGCACCAAAGGATTCGCTGACACCGCATACCTGGTGGTTTCCGATCGTCGGATGGGTTCCCTATCGCGGCTATTTCAATGAAAGCGAGGCCCGCGCCGAGGCGGAGCAGCTCGAATCCGAAGGCTACGACACAATGGTGCGCTCCGCGGTCGCCTTCTCGAGCCTCGGTTTCTTCAACGATCCGTTGCTTTCCAATCTGCTGGTGCTGGACCGCGTGACGCTCGCCGGCGTGATCATCCACGAGCTGTTTCATCGCACCTACTTTCTGGCCAGCGACGTGATGTTCGACGAATCGGCAGCGACCTACGTCGGCAGCCGCGGCGCAGTTGATTTCTTCAGCGCCACCGAGGGTCCACTTGCGACCGATACCGCCCGCGCTCGCGAGGTTTTCGACAGCGACCTCAAGTTCGCGGATTTTTTGCTGCAGGAGGAAGCGCGCCTGCTCAAGCTCTATCACAGCGGTCTCAGCCGCGATGAGATCCTGAAGCAGCGGGTTTCGCTGTTCGCGCAGATTCAGGCCGATTACAGCAAGCTCAAACCGTCGCTCTCAGGCCTCGAGCGATTCGACCTCGACAAGCAGCCGCTCAACAACGCGGTGCTGATAAACTACCGGCTGTACTTCCATCATCTGGACGACTTCGCCGCGCTCGAGCGCCGCTATCATGGCGACCTCAACGCGACGATCAAGGCGATTATCGCGATCGCAAAGGCAAATTCCAACGATCCGTTTTACGCGATCTGGCAGGCGAGCCAGCAGACGGGCTCCGCACCTGCGGATCGCTAGAACGTGTTCAGAATCCGGGATTCCTCGACTCCGCTTCGCTGCGCTCGGAATGACACACGCAACCGCTACCAGTGTCACCTGCTGAGCGCTTCTCGAACCGCGTTCGTGAGCTCCCCTTCATGGCCCCAGAAGAAATGATCGGCGCCCTTGATCACTTTGATCGCGCTTGGACCGGTCAACTTCTTGTGCAAGGCCCGCAATTGCGCCGCCGGGCAGTACTGATCTCCGTCGCCGGCAATCAGAATGATCCGCTTGTCGGTGCCTACTAGGAACGAAAGATCAACCAACGCGATCGCCGGAGCGACCGCGATAATAGTTCCGACGTTTGTGGACTCTAGCCCTGCACGTAGTCCCACGGTGGCGCCGAACGAGTAGCCGGCCATCACCATCGCTTGCTTGACGCCTGATTCGGCGGCGAGAAACTCAACCGCGGCGCGCGCGTCCGAGATCTCGCCCACGCCGTCAGCGAAAGCTCCTTCGCTTCTGCCGACACCGCGAAAATTGAATCGCAAGGTGGTGTAATCCACCGCCCAAAACGCCGCGAGCACCGCTTCGACCACGTTGTTGTGCATAGAGCCGCCATACTGCGGATGCGGATGGCAAACCACCGCGGCACCTGCCGCCTTGGCCGGCGCCGCGAGCAATCCTTCGAGAGTCAGCTCTTCAGATTTGAAGCTTACGTGTCGCTCTTGCATCCTGTTCTCTAGGTCCGCCCGGTAGCGCAGAAAAGGATTCTCAGCCGTCTGCTATACTACCATCATCAAGCGCTGTCATTCCGAGAAGATGAATGACCGATAATTCGAACCTCTCGCGACATCCTGAGCCGCCGAAGTTCGCTGCCGACCTGATGCTCGGACGGCTCGCGCGCTGGCTCAGGCTGATGGGCGCCGACGTTATCTGGGGCGGCGAGCTGCACGGACATGCTCTGGTCGAAGAGGCGCGGCGAGACCAACGAGTAATCCTGACGCGCGACAAGCGATTGCGCACCGCCCCGGATGCGTTGTTTATCGAGAGCAACTATTTCCGTGAACAGATTCGCCAGGTGCTGGGGCGCTTCCCCTTCGACCCGCGTGCTTGCGCGTTCACACGATGCTCCGAATGCAATCAGCCGCTCATCGAAGTATCGCGCGAGCTGGTCAGACGCAGAGTTCCGCCCTTCGTGTACGCCAGCCACGAAACGTTCGCCGAATGCGAGCAGTGCGGGCGAGTGTACTGGGGCGCGACCCATCTGGAACGCGCCCTCAGAGAACTCGAATCGCTCGGTCTGTAGCGCCCAGACGAGAGACTGTCCGGCGCCGACTTTGCGCCTTACTTAGTGCCCTTATCCAACGCGTCCGAAGCCGCCTTCAGCGATTCGATCGCGGAATTGACGTTCTTCAGGGCCTCGGCGCGATGATTGCCCGGATCTGGTTCGCTATCCTTCTCCAGCACGAACTTGGCCCGCGCCAACATCATCTCTGCGCGATGCACAGCAGGATGAGGATCTTTCATCCCCATGCCGCGATGCATCATCATACCTCCCGGAGCACCTGGAGAAGCGCCCGGCGCGGGGACACCTTTCATCTCCGAGGTATTCGGCGGCATCGCGCCACTCTCTTCCTGCGCGCTAAGGCTGAACGGCAAAACCAGGGTCGCGCCGAGCATCATGCCAAAGGCGGCCAGCTTAACATTCTTCCCTAACATCACGATCTCCTCCTCATCGGGCGCCCGGTGTCGCGTGCTTTTTTTTCGCTCTCGTACGAGATCGGGCGAATCAGTCTCGAATTCTTACTTCTTATCCATCGCGTCCGAAGCCGCCTTCAGCGCGTCGATGGCGGCGTTGACGCTCTTCAAGGCGTTGGCGCGATGATCCCCCGGATCGGGCTCGGTGTCTCGCTCCAGCACGAACTTGGTCCGCTCCAACATCCTTTGCGATCTGTGCACCGCCGGATGGGGGTCTTTGGTCATGGCTGCGAACCCCGGCGGCATACCCATCGGCGGGGCCCCGGCAGCCGGTGCTCCGGAGGACGGAGCTGCAGGCGGTTCCTGCGCGCGAACGGTGAGTGGCAATACCAAGGTCGCGCCCAGCAACCAGCCGAAAACAGCTAGCTTGAGATTCCTCTTCAACATCCTGATCATCCCTCAGTGTTTGAGCGCCCTGCTTTGCGGCGCGGCTTTAACGCTCGTTGCATCATACGCGAATCGGCCTCATAAACTATACATTTTCTACGATTTCATGAAACAACCTGATGCCTTTTCGCATGCTGCCTGTCAGCAAATGATGTCATGAATAAATCGAAAGGACGCTCCCCAAGCCCGCGCAATACAATCCTGCATGACGCACAAGTACTAGATTATTCGCTGCCGGATTCCATAAGCTGGAGTTGATGGCTGGCGAGCATAAATACCTCCAGGCGATGGCGTTAGTCCGCGACGGTCTGAGCGCGCAGGAAAGCGGCGACCTCGACCGCGCGATCCAACTTTACAGCGAATCGCTGACGCTTTGCCCAACCGCCGAAGGCCATACGTTTCTCGGCTGGGCGCTGAGCTATCAAGGTGATCTGGAGCAGGCGATCGAACATTGCCGCGACGCTATTGCGCTCGACCCGGAGTTTGGCAATCCCTACAACGATATCGGCGTGTACCTGATGCAGCGCGATCAGTTCGACGAGGCCATCCCGTGGCTGGAACAGGCCAAGGCCGCTCGACGCTACGAACCGCGCCACTTCCCCTATCTCAACCTGGGCCGCATCTACATGGTGCGCGGAGAATTGCTTCGCGCTGTGAAAGAGTTCGAGGGCGCTCTGCAAATCGCACCTGACGACGACGGCATCCGCCAGATAATCGCCGGGCTGCGCGCCAAGCTCAACTGAAATCAGCCGACTCGCCGGATTTGGC
Organism: Binataceae bacterium (SeqCode); assembly: GCA_035506935.1. Taxonomy (GTDB): domain Bacteria; phylum Desulfobacterota; class Binatia; order Binatales; family Binataceae; genus DATJOQ01. The sequence continues at coordinate 8,081 of DATJOQ010000023.1, forward strand.
GCATTTCGTCGCGCGCTATAAACTCAGGCCGCGGGACTGATGCATCAGTCCGCAAAAATTCACACCGGAGCAAAGGCCTTCTTTAGATGAACGAACGCTACGAGCCGAAGGCGATCGAAACCAAGTGGCAAGCCGAATGGGAACGCGCCAATCTTTACCTGACGTCTGAGGACCTGAAGCGACCCAAGTTCTACCTGCTCGAGATGTTCCCCTACCCTTCGGGCGAAGGGCTCTCGGTCGGCCATCTGCACAATTACGTCCCCTGCGACGTGGTCGGCCGCCACAAGCGGATGACCGGTTACAGCGTTCTGCACGCGATGGGCTGGGATGCGTTCGGACTGCCCGCCGAAAACGACGCGCTGCTCAAAGGGCTGCATCCGAAGGAAACCGTTCCGCGCTACGCCGCCAACTATAAGCGTCAACTGAAGATGGTCGGATGCGCCTACGATTGGACGCGCGAGATCAACTCGTCGACACCCGACTATTACAAATGGACGCAGTGGTTCTTCCTGCTGCTGTACAAGCGCGGGCTCGCCTATCGCGCGACCGGCTCGCAATGGTGGTGCGAAAAATGCCGCACCATCCTGGCCAACGAGCAGGTAGTCGACGGATGCTGCTGGCGCCATACCGACACGCCGGTCACGAAAAAGGACCTCGAGCAGTGGTACTTCCGCATCACCGCCTACGCCGAGCGCCTGCTGGCCGATCTCGAGGGCATCGATTGGCCTGAGCCGATCAAGCTGATGCAGCGCAACTGGATCGGCCGTTCCGAGGGCGCGGAAATCGGCTTTCCGGTGGTCGGACATGCGGGAAAGGAAGTGCGCTTCTTCACCACTCGCCCTGATACCGTGTTCGGCGTCTCGTTCATGGTGCTAGCGCCCGAGCATCCGCTGGTCGCGCAAATCACCACATCGGAGCAGCGCGCCGCGGTCGAGAGCTACGTCGCCGAAGCTCGGAGGCAGAGCGAGATCGAGCGCCTCTCGACTGTGAAGGAGAAGACCGGCGTATTCACCGGTGCGTACGCCCGCAACATCTTTAATAATCGTGAAGTGCCGATCTGGATCGCCGACTACGTGCTGATGGGCTACGGCACCGGCGCTATCATGGGCGCTCCGGGCGAAGATCAGCGCGACTTCGAATTCGCGACCAAGTACGGGATCGAAATTCCGCGGGTCACCGCTCCGGTCGACGGCAGCACGCCGCCGCCGGATCGCGCCTTCAGCGATCACGGTATCGCGATCAATTCAGGCTTCCTCGACAGCAAAACCACCGCCGAGGCGATCAAAGCCGTGTGCCGCTGGGTGGAAGAAAAGGAAATCGGCCGCGCCACCATCAGTTACCGGATGCGCGACTGGTTGATCTCGCGCCAGCGCTACTGGGGATGCCCGATCCCGATCGTTTACTGCAAGCGCGAATGCGGAATCGTGCCGGTGCCAGAAGATCAATTGCCGGTGCTGTTGCCCGACATGAAGGATTATCAACCGTCGGGCACCGGCCGCTCACCGCTGGCGAATCTGCCCGAGTTCGTCAACACCACGTGTCCGAAGTGCGGCGGTCCCGCGGAGCGCGAAACCGACACGATGGACGGATTCGCCTGCTCGTCGTGGTACTTCCTGCGCTTCGCCTCGCCGCATTACGATCGCGCGCCATTTGAAAGATCGGCCGCCGACTACTGGCTCCCGGTCGACCTCTACGTCGGCGGCGCCGAGCACGCCGTGATGCATCTGCTGTACGCACGGATGTGGACCAAGGTGATGTTCGACGCCGGCTTGATCAATTTCGTCGAGCCGTTCCCGGTGCTGCGTAATCAGGGGATGATCTGGGCGCCCGACGGGCAGAAGATGTCCAAGAGCCGCGGCAACGTCGTCACACCCGACGCGATGGTCGAAAAGTATGGCGCCGACGCGCTCCGCCTGTGGGAATTATTCATGGGCCCGTTCGACGAGCCGACCAACTGGAATGAAGACGGCGTCGCGGGCACCGCGCGCTTCTTGAGCCGCGTGTGGACGATGGTTCGCCGATACGTCGAAGCCGGATGTCCGGAAGGCACTCCAGCGGAACAAACTCTGCGCCGGGTGCATCGCGCGGTGAAGACTGTGACCGATCATATCGAGCGGATGCGTTTCAACACCGCGCTCGCCGCGCTGATGGAGGAATTGAATTTCATCGCGCGGCTGAAGCCCGAGGAGTTGGGGCGTTTCGGTATCGAAAGCTTTCTGGTGATGCTCGCGCCGATGGCGCCGCATATCACTGAGGAATTGTGGCAGGCGCTCGGCCATCCGCGCTCGATCCATCTCGAAAGCTGGCCCGAGTTCGATCCTGAGCTCGCGCGCGAGGAGGTGGTAACGGTAGTCGTTCAGGTGAACGGCAAGGTGCGCGACAAGCTCGAGGTCGCGGCCGAGACCGCCGAAGATGAGATACGCACGATGGCGCTCAAGAGCGAAGCCGTGATGAAGCATCTGGACGGCAAGCCGCCCAAGAAGATCATTTATGTGCCACAAAAGTTGCTTAGCATCGTGGCGTAACGGGGGAACACCCAATGAAAGACAAGCGCCGATATTGGAGCGTCGTGA